>JAYUAL010000207.1:0-4717 GCA_043741355.1 Gemmatimonadales bacterium
CTCGCGCGCCGCCGCGCCGCTCCGCGTGAAGAGCGAGATGGCGTTGCCGTAGGGGTTTCGGTGGACCAGCGCGATGGCTTCTTCGAGCGAGCCGGCCCGGGCCAGCCCCGCGACCGGACCGAAGATCTCATCCCGGCCGAGCGACATCTCCGGCGTCACGTTTTCGAAGACGGTGGGCCCGAACCAGTGTCCGGCCGGATGCGTCGCGACGGCGGCGCCGCGCCCGTCGAGCAGCAGCCTCGCCCCCTCGCGCTCGCCCGCGGCGACATAACCCGCAATCCGGTCGCGATGCGCGGCCGAGATCACCGGTCCCATGGTGACTCCGGCTTCGAGGCCGTTGCCGAGCCTCAGCGCCGCGGCGCCCTCCAGAATCGAATCGCGCATCGGACGATAGGCCTCGCCCACGCCCACCACGATGCTGCCGGCGAGGCAGCGCTGCCCCGCCGCCCCGTAGGCGGAAGCAACCACCGCTTTCGCCGTCGCGTCGATGTCGGCGTCGGGCAGGACGATCATGTGATTCTTGGCGCCGCCCAGGGCCTGGACCCGCTTGCCCGACGCCGCGGCCGCGGCATAGAGGCTCCGCGCCACCGCGCTCGAGCCCACGAACGACACGCCCTGGATGTCGGGATGCTGGAGGAGCGCGTCGACCGCCCCCCGGTCTCCGTGGACCACGTTGAGCACGCCCGGGGGCAATCCCGCCTCGGAGGCGAGCTCCACCACCCGCTGGTGGGTGAGCGGGTCCCGCTCGCTCGGCTTGACCACCACCGTATTCCCGGTGGCAACGGCGACGGGCCAGAACCAGAGGGGGATCATCACCGGAAAGTTGTAGGGTGTCACCACCGCGAAGGCGCCGAGGGGCTGGCGGATGGTTTCACAGTCGACGCCGGCGGCGATGTTCTCCAGCGTCTCGCCCATCATCAGCGTGGGGGCCGCGCAGGCGTGTACCACACTCTCGATGGCCCGTTTGATCTCGCCCGCCGACTCGTCCCGGGTCTTCCCGTGCTCCCGGGTCATCAGCTCGGCCAACTCGTGGAGGTGTAGCTCGAGCAGTGCCTTGAACCGGAACAGCACCGCGATCCGGTCCACCACCGGCACCGCGCGCCAGCGGGGAAACGCCTGCACCGCCGCGGCGACCGCGCCCGCGACATCTTCCCGCGAAGAGAGTGGAACCCGGCCCAGCGTCTCGCCGGTGGCGGGGTCGATAACCGGCCGTGCGTCGGCCCCCGTCGCCCTGGTCCAGCCGCCGTTGATGTAGTTGGGGATGGTCACGGTGAGAAGCTACCGCGCGGGGCGGCGTTAGTCACGCCTTGAGGGTGATAGCTTTGACGGCCCCTCAACCCGGATCTCCATGGCCCTTCTGGGCATGCAGGACGTCACCATCGCCTTCGGCGGCCCGCCGGTCCTCAGCCGGGCCGGATTCTCCATGGAACGGGGCGAGCGGGTCTGTCTCCTGGGGCGGAACGGAGCGGGCAAGAGCACGGTCATGAAGCTGCTGGATGGCACTATCGCTCCCGACAGCGGGGAGATCGTGCGCCAGACCGACATCACGGTCGCCCGGCTGGAGCAGCAGGTTCCCCCCGGCGTCGCCGGGTCCACCTACCATGTCGTCGCCGCCGGTTTGGGGCCGGCCGGTCTCCTGCTCGCCCGGTACCACCAGGCCAGCCATGACGTGGCGACTCACGCGAGCGACGCCGCGCTGCGCGAGCTCGACCGGCTCCACCATGCCCTCGATGCCGGCCGCGCATGGCAAATGCAGACCCGGGTGGAGACGGTGCTCTCCCACCTGGGCCTCGACGCCGACGCGCCATTCTCCCTCGCGTCCGGCGGCCGGAAGCGGCAAACCCTCCTGGCACGCGCGCTGGTCCGCCAGCCCGACGTGCTGCTCCTTGACGAACCCACCAACCATCTCGACGTCGACGCAGTCGAGTGGATGGAGGAATTCCTCATAGACCGAGCCACCACCCTCCTGTTCGTGACCCACGACCGCGCCTTCCTGCGCCGAGTGGCGACCCGTATCGTGGAGCTCGACCGGGGTCGCCTGGCCGACTGGGGTCCCACCTACGACACCTACCTGGCCCGGAAAGGGGCGGCGCTCGCCGCGGAAGAGCGCGAGTGGGCCGAGTTCGACAAGAAGCTCGCCAGGGAGGAGGTCTGGATCCGCACCGGCATCAAGGCCCGCCGCACCCGGAACGAAGGGCGGGTGCGCGCGCTCGAAGCGCTCAGGCAGGAGCGCGGGGCCCGCCGGGAGCGCACCGGCACCGTCCGACTCAGGGCCGAAGAAGCCGACCGCTCCGGCAAGCTGGTGGCCAAGGCTCAAGGAGTGGGATTCTCCCATGAAGACCGCGTCATCGTGCGGAACTTCACCACCACAATCCTGCGAGGCGACCGGGTCGGGCTGATCGGGCCGAACGGCTCCGGCAAGACAACCCTGCTCCGCCTGCTGATCGGCGAGCTCCCGCCTGACACCGGCACGCTCACGCTGGGCACCGGCCTCGAGATCGCGTATTTCGATCAACTCCGCGAGCAACTCGACCCGGAGCAGACCGTCTTCGAAAGCGTCGCCGATGGCGCCGACTTCGTGGAAATCGGCGTGGTGCGCAAGCACGTGCTCGGCTACCTGCAGGAGTTCCTCTTCCCGCCGGAGCGGGCCCGCACACCGGTCGAGGCGCTTTCCGGGGGCGAGCGAAACCGGTTGCTGCTTGCGCGGCTCTTCACCCGCTCGTTCAATCTCCTGGTGCTCGACGAGCCGACCAACGACCTGGATATCGAAACCCTCGATCTGCTGGAGGAGCTCCTGCTGGGATTCTCGGGCACCCTCCTGGTGGTGAGCCATGACCGGACGTTCCTCGACAACGTGGTGACCAGCACCCTGGTGCTGGAGGGCGGCGGCGCCCTCGGCGAGTATGTCGGGGGATACACCGACTGGGTGCGCCAGAGGCGGCCCGCCGACACGGCGAAGGCCAGGTCCCGCGAGACCGCGAGCCCGACGCCGGAGCCGCGGAGCGCGCGGACATTGAAAAGGCGCCGATTGACGATGAAGGAGGCCAACGAGCTCGCCGCGCTGCCGGAGCGGATCGACGCGCTGGAGCGGGAACGGCTACGGCTTTATGCGTCGCTCGCGGACCCGGTGCTGCTGCGGGATGGGAACGCCGCCGCCACCGCGAAGGCTCGCCTCACGGCGCTCGCGTCCGAGCTCGAGGGGTTGAGCCGGCGCTGGGAAGAGCTCGAAACCGTCGCTTCGGGGGACCTCGCGCCGGGCTAGAGTCATCGGGGCTTCGGCGAGACGCCCACCCACCTCCCAAGGTCTTGTACAGCCGCACCGTGGCGCTGTTGGCCCCGATGGTTCCGGCGCGCCGCGCGACTCCAGTCGATCCGGTCATCACCCTGCGCCGGAGTGAGCGGCGACTCCCCTACTTTGATGCATGGTTCTCGGCAAGCCGTGGGTCGACCGCTCCATCGCCGTTCTCGCGGCGCTTCCCTTCGGATACGTCCTCTGGATCGACCTCCACGCCGGGCGCCTGACCATCCCGCGACTGGCCATCCTCTCCCAGCTGTCACTGCTCATCGTCACCATGCTGATTCGGATACCCCCGGTACGGGTCACGACGAATCCCCTGTTCTGGCTCGTCGCGTTCGTCGCCAGCTATTACGGGTTCTTGACCGCCAGCTTCACGGGGAGCGGGCGTCCTCTGGTGCCCTCGGTGATGACCGACAGCCTGTCGGTCGTGAGCGTGGTTGCGGACGTCTACGCCCGCCTCTGCCTGGGCCGCAACATCGGATTCGTGCCGGCCCAACGACGCCTGGTATTCACCGGCCCGTACCGTTTCGTGCGGCATCCCATCTACTCGGCGTTGTTCCTGGCCGAGGCGTGTGTCATTCTCGAGAGCTTTTCCTGGCTCAACCTCGCCTTCAGCCTCGTGTTTCTGGGGCTGTTCGTGATCAAGACCCTGATGGAGGAAGGTTTTCTGCGGGTCGATTCGGCCTACGAGCAGTACATGAAGAAGGTGCGCTACCGATGGATTCCGGGAATCGTCTGACCCCCAACGGCGACGGCCGCCCCAATCGGGCGGCCGCGCTGCACAATGGCTAGGGAGGGAATTGAACCCCCGACACGCGGATTTTCAGTCCGCTGCTCTACCAACTGAGCTACCTAGCCGGGGCGGCGAAAATATAACCGGCGAGAACCCTAACCTCAAGCAAATCATGCGCTTCCTGATCATCTCCGCGCCGCCCCGGCCGGCCCGGCATCAGGTCGTGGGAATCTTGGGCTTCTTGAAGATGCCCTGGATCTTCTTGGTCGCCTCGTTCTTGGCGGCGTCCACGGCGGCCTTCTTGACAGCGTCGGCCAGGTACTTCATCGCTTGATTGGACGCGTCGGCGATCATCTTGCCGACGTCCATGTTCTTGAGGGTCTCGCAGGCCTTCTGCATCGAGGCCTGCTGCTCCGGCGTCAGCTTGGCGGGCTCGCCCGAGGTCCCCGCATTTGCGTGCGCCGCCTCCAGGTCCGCCTTGGCCTTGGCGAGCGAGTCGGCCAACTGCTGGCTCGCCAGGTAGGTGACGAACCCGATCGCGGTGGAATCCGCCTTCACGAGGTGCGGGTCCGGCGTAAACGCCACGCCAGCAGGCGCCGAAAAAGCCTCGCCCGAAACCGCACCAAGCCTCACGTCGGTGGCCGTCTCTTCGTAGTTGATGCAAACGATGGAGGCCTTGGTGTGCA
>JAYUAL010000208.1:0-1919 GCA_043741355.1 Gemmatimonadales bacterium
AGCACCGACCTCGGGCTCGCCAGCGGCTGGGCCAATATCTCGAGCATCGGCCGGCAGGTGACGAGGGGCGCCTACATCGCGCTTCTCCGCACCACCGACTCCACGCCGTTCCAGCCCCAGAGTGATGAGGAGGGGGTAGCCTCCCCACCGTCCTCCCCGTCCTCAGCGTCCCCACCGTCCTCTCCGTCCCCACCGACCTCTCCGTCCCGCGTCGACTCAGCCACCGCGGTACGCATCGATTTCCCGGGCCTCGATCACCGGATCCTGGCGCTGCAGGTGCCGGTGCGGGACTACGGTGATCTCGCCACCGGGCCGACCGGCATCGTGCTCATAACTGAGCGCATCCCGTTGCAGCCCGGCACGACGCTTCACAAGTACGACCTGTCGAAGCGCAAGGCCGAGGTCTTTCTCACCGGCGTCGGCCAGTTCTCCGTCTCCGGCGACGGCAAGAAGCTGCTCTACCAGTCGGCCGGGCAGTGGACCGTCACCGGCACCGAGGCGCCGCCTCGTGCGGGTGAGGGCCGACTCACGGTGGCGTTGCAAGCCCAGCTCGACCCGTCGCAGGAATGGGCCCAGATCTTCGACGAAGCGTGGCGCATGGAGCGGGATTTCTTCTACGATCCCCAGCTTCATGGCGCCGACTGGCCGGCGGTCTATGCCCGGTACGCCCCGCTGGTTCCGTACGTCCGCCACCGCTCCGACCTCAACTACGTGCTGGACCAGGTGGGCGGCGAGCTGTCGGTGGGGCACAGCTTCACCCGCGGCGGCGACCTGCCGGCTATCGACACGACGCGTACCGGGCTGCTCGGCGCCGACCTCCTGCCGGAGGGAGATCGCTGGAAGATCGCGCGGATCTACACCGGCGAGAGCTGGAACCCCGAGCTCCGCGCCCCGCTCGACGCGCCGGGACTCAAGGTGCGGGCCGGCAATTACATCCTCGAAGTGAATGGCGCCGATCTGCGGGTGCCCGACAATCCGTCGCGCCTGCTGGACGGCACCGCGGAGAAGCAGACGGTCCTTCGGGTCAACGACCGGCCGGCGCTCGACGGCTCCTGGACGGTTACCGTGGTGCCGCTTCGCTCCGAGAACGCGCTCCGCACCCGCGCCTGGGTGGAAGACAATCGCCGGAAGGTGGATTCGCTCTCAGGCGGGCGCCTGGCGTACGTCTGGGTGCCCAATACCGGCGGGCCCGGCTACGCGTCGTTCAACCGCTATTTCTTTGCCCAGCAGGACAAGGCCGGCGCCGTGATCGATGAGCGCTTCAACGGGGGCGGCCTGCTCGACGACTACATGGTGGACTACATGAGCCGCCAGCCGATCGGCGGGGTGAGCAACGACGCGCCGGGCGGGGTCCACTTCCCGCTCCCGATGGCCGGCGTCCTGGGGCCCAAGGTGCTGCTGGTCAACGAGCTGGCCGGGTCGGGGGGAGACTATTTCCCCTGGGCGTTTCACGAGCTCAAGGTCGGGCCGCTCATCGGCACCCGCACCTGGGGCGGCCTGGTGGCGGCAAGCGTGCCCTATCCCCTGGTCGACGGCGGCAGCATCACCGCGCCGTCCTCCGCCGTCTTCACGCTCCGCGGCGAGTGGCCCGCCGAAGGCGAGGGGATTCCGCCCGACATCGAGGTGCTCCTGGATGCCAAATCGGTGGGCGCCGGCCGAGATCCTCAGCTCGAGCGGGGCGTGACGGAAGCGCTGAAGCTCCTCGTGCAGTCGCCAGTCAAGCCTCTCAGCCTTCCGGCGCCCAGCAAGCGGGCTCGGCGCCCGGCACCGTGAGCCCAGCACCAGGAGGCGTTATGCGCATCGTCATCGGAATCGTCATCGGGCTCATCGCGATCGTGGGCGTCGTCTTCGTGGTGGGCCTCATCCTGCCGCGGGAGCATCGCGCGGCCAGCCGGATCGTGCTGCAGAAGCCGCCCGAA
>JAYUAL010000209.1:0-4709 GCA_043741355.1 Gemmatimonadales bacterium
TCCAGCCTCCAGACGCTGGCGGCGGCCGACCTCGGCTTCATTGTCGCCAAGCAGGAAACTCGGAATCAACTCCTCGTGTCGGATGGCGAAACCGCGGTCATCGGCGGCCTCACCGTCACCACGGTGGAAAAGACCCGGTCGGGTATCCCCCTCCTCTCCAGCCTCCCGTTGATCGGAAGCCTCTTCAGCTACACCAGCACGTCCGAAAACCGGAAGGATCTCATTATCTTGGTCACGCCGAGAATCCTCGGCGACGGCAAGGTGGTACCGGAGTCCTGATCCCCAGCCCCTGACTGGTGCGCAGGCAGCTCCCGGGCCCGGCAGTCGCCGGGTCCGTTGCTTTTGGAAGACGCTAAGACGCTACGACGCTAAGTGGTCGGAGGAGGGCTTCTGAGGCTCCGTTTTACCACCGCCGGTGAGTCTCACGGGAAGGCCCTCGTCGTCATCGTCGAGGGTCTGCCGGCCGGCTTGCCGGTCTCGGCGGACCAGGTGGGTACCGAGCTGTCCCGGCGGATGCAGGGCTATGGCCGCGGCGCCCGCATGAAGATCGAGAAGGACCGGATCGAATGGCTGGCCGGGGTGCGCGCCGGGGAGACCCTGGGTTCCCCTGTGGCGATGCTGATCCCCAACCTCGACTGGGCCAACTGGGAAGATGTGATGGCCGCCGAGGGCACCCCGGGAGACCTTCGCCGCCGCCGGGTAACCCGGCCCCGCCCCGGCCACGCCGACCTGGTGGGTGTCCTCAAGTACGACCGCCTCGACGCGCGGGACATTCTGGAGCGGGCCAGCGCGCGGGAAACCGCGGCCCGGGTGGCCGCCGGCGCCTTGGCCCGGCGGCTCCTCGAGGAGTTCGGTGTCGAGATAGGAAGCCACGTGGTGTCGCTGGGTGGAATCACCACCGCGCCCCGCTCCCCGCTCCCGGTTCCCCTGAACGAGGCCTCGGACCGCTCTGAAGTCCGGGTGCTCGATCCCTCGGTGGAGAAGGAGATCATCGCCAGGATCGACGCCGCCAAGCAGGCCGGCGACACGCTGGGAGGACAGATCGAGGTCGTGGCGCGGGGTGTGGTCCTGGGACTCGGCAGCCACACCAGCTGGGACCGGAAGCTCGACGGGCGGCTGGCCGGCATGCTCATGTCCATCCCCGCGGTGAAGGCGGTGGAAATCGGTCTGGGTGTCGAGGCGGCGCAGAGGCCCGGCTCCGGCGTGCACGACGCGATCCTCGCGGACGAGGCCGGCGCCGATCCCAAGGGCGGCTTCCGCCGCCACACCAACAACGCCGGCGGGCTCGAGGGCGGCATGACCACCGGAGAGCCCCTGGTGGTGCGGGTCGCGATGAAGCCGATCTCGACGCTGATGTCCCCGCTCAAGACCGTGGACCTGGCCACCGGCGCCGAGGCCAACGCGCAGAGCGAGCGCTCGGATGTCACCGCCGTGCCCGCCATGGGGGTCATCGCGGAGGCGCTGGTGGCGCTGGTGCTGGCCGATGCGATGCTGGAAAAATTCGGAGGCGATTCCCTCACCGAGCTGCGCCGCAACTACGACGGATACGTTGCGAGCCTGGGCCGCCGCTGGAGCGAACTGGGCCGGTGAAGCGGCACCTCGTTCTGGTAGGACTCCCCGGGTCGGGCAAGACCACCGTCGGGCGCCGGGTCGCCCAACTACTTGGCACCGCCTTTTCGGATATCGATGAGATTGTGGCCGCTGCCGCCGGGATGCCGGTGGCGGCGGTGTTCGCGACCCATGGAGAGCCGCGCTTCCGCCGGATGGAGCGGGCCGCGATGGACGGGGCGATGGCCGCGCCGCCGCACGTCATCGCTCCCGGTGCGGGGTGGATCGCGGAGCCGGGCAACTACGAGGCGGCACGCGACGCGTTCCTGGTCTATCTCCGGATTGCACCCGAGGCCGCGGCGGCGCGGCTCATCGGTGATGCCTCGCGGCCGCTGCTCACCGGCGGAGATCCCGCCGATCGGATTCGGGAGCTGCTGAGAGCGCGGGAGGCCTGGTATCTCAAATCAGGCGCCACGATCGACGCATTCGGCCCGCCGGAGTCCGTGACACGGGCCGTCATCGAAGCCGCGAGACGCGGGCCCAGCACCAGGCCGCGCCCCGGGCCTAGCAGCAAACAATCGATCCAGTAGGACCTTGGGCGCGCCGCGGCGCCGGCAAATGGGAATCCGGACGGTGTCGGTGCCTCCCGAACTGTCGACGGCGAGCAGATAGTCGGTTCCGCTGAAGATCGCGAGGACTCCGCTCCCGTGCTGCACCACCTTCACGTCCTGCCAGGCACTGAGCATCGGGTAGCGCCGGTATTCAAGTGGCCTGGGAACCCGGTCCGGAACGGAGCGGCTTCGCGTCGGCGCCGGCGCGTGGGCTTATCTTTGAAGGATGAACGAACTGTCCGCCACCGTCATCGGCGGCGGCCTGGCCGGCTCCGAAGCGGCCTGGGCGCTGGCCAATCGCGGCGTGTCGGTAACCCTCCGGGAGATGCGGCCCGCAGTGCCCACCCCGGCGCACCAGACCGGGACGCTCGCCGAGCTGGTGTGCAGCAATTCCTTTAAGTCGGTGGAGACGGCCAACGCCCACGGCCTCCTCAAGGCTGAGCTGCGCATGCTGGGCAGCCTGCTACTGGAATGCGCCGACCAGGCGCGGGTGCCGGGTGGCTCGGCCCTGGTGGTAGACCGCACCGTGTTCTCGGACACGGTCGACGCGCGGATCCGCGCGCATCCGAATATCAAGGTCGAGGTGGGAGAGGCGACCGAGCTTCCCGCGCCGGGCATCGTCGCCACCGGGCCGCTCACGTCGGAGGCGCTGGGCACCGCGATCTCCGCGCGGCTGGGCACCACCGCGCTGGCGTTCTACGATGCCATCGCCCCGATCGTCAACGACGAATCGCTGGAACACTCGGTGCTCTACAAGCTCTCCCGCTATGAAAAGGGCGACGGGGACGACTATCTCAACGCCCCGATGTCGAAGGAGGACTACGACGGGTTCATCGCGGCGCTGGGCGCCGCCGACGAATATCACGGCCACGAGTTTGACCAGGTGCCCTACTTCGAAGGGTGCCTGCCGGTGGAGGAGATGGCCCGGCGCGGGCCCGAGACGCTGCGCTTCGGGCCGATGAAGCCGGTGGGCCTCCCCGATCCGCGAACCGGAAAGGAGCCCTGGGCGGTGGTGCAGCTCCGCCGTGAGGACAAGGCGGGCCAGATGTGGAACCTGGTCGGGTTCCAGACCCGGCTCCGGATTCCCGAGCAGCAGCGGGTGTTCCGCTCGATCCCCGGGCTCGCCGGGGCGGAGTTCTTCCGCTACGGCAGCATCCACCGCAACGCCTACATCAACAGCCCGGCCAGCCTCGGCCCCGGGCTCGCCACTCGGGACGGGGAGCCAGTCTTCTTTGCCGGCCAGCTCACCGGCGTCGAGGGCTACACCGAATCGCTGGGCACCGGGATTCTGGCTGGGATCAACCTGCACCGGTATCTGACGGGGAAGCCGCTCGCCACACCGCCGCCGACCACCATGCTGGGCGCGCTGCTGCGGTATCTCCGCGAGGCCGACCCGAAGCACTTCCAGCCGATGAATGCGAACTTCGGGTTGCTGGAGCCGCTGGACTCGCGCGCGAAAAAGTCCGAGAAACGGGCGCTGCTGGTGGCGCGCGCGCTCGCGGAGTTCCGCGCGTGGGTGGGGACACTGTGAAGCCTTCCCGCCCTCCCGGCCTCCCGTCGTCCCGTCTTCTGGAAGATTTCCTGACCCACCTCGAAAAGGAACGCGACCAGTCCCCCCACACCATCAAGGCCTACCGCCGAGATCTGGAGCGGTTCGTCGAATTCGCGGGACGGCACTACGGCGGTATTTGGAGCTGGGAATCGGTGGACCGGTTGGGCATCCGCGGCTTCATGGGGGAGCAGGAGCGCAAAGGCCTGGCTCGCCGCTCCGCCGCGCGCTCCCTGTCCGCGCTCCGCTCGTTCTATCGGTATCTCCAGGTGCATCACGGGATGACCAACGGCGTGGCCCGCGCCGCCAAGAGCCCCAAGATCGAGAAGCGACTGCCCACCTATCTCGTGAAAGACGAGATGGAGGCGCTGTTCACCCTCGCCGAGGAGCGCGCCGCGGGCGACGAGTTCGCCGGGATCCGGGACCTCGCGATGCTCGAGCTGTTCTATTCCAGCGGCCTCCGGCTCTCCGAGCTGGCCGGAATCGATCTCCGGACCCTCGATCTGCTGGGCGATCAGGTCAAGGTGCGCGGCAAGGGCCGCAAGGAGCGGATCGTTCCGGTGGGCCAGAAGGCGGTGCAGGCGCTTCGGCGTTATCTTCTCGCCCGCGAGGCGGTGGCGCGCAAACCCGGCGCCGACCGTGGGGCGGTGTTCCTGAACCGCAGCGGGCGGCGGCTCGGAGTCACCACCATCCAGCGGCGAATGCACCGGCTCTTCGATGGGATCGCGGCCCGAGGTCACCGGGTTCACTCGCTCCGGCACACCTTTGCCACCCATTTGATGGACGCGGGCGCGGACTTGAGGGCGGTACAGGAGCTGCTGGGCCATGCGTCGCTCAGCACCACGCAGATCTACACTCACACCAGCGTGGAGCGGTTGAAACAGGTATATCGACAAGCCCACCCCAGGGGAGGGTGAAGCTCCCTGCTCCTCAAGGACCGGACATGGTTTTTCATGGCACAACAATCCTGGTGGTGCGCAAGGCCGGGCGCGTTGCACTCG
>JAYUAL010000210.1:0-4705 GCA_043741355.1 Gemmatimonadales bacterium
CCCATGACGGGGCCGTTCAGGTACACCTCGTCGGCGATGAACACGTAGTTGCCGCCGCGCTGGCGCCAGGCGGTATGGGTGCCGCGCCCGAATCCGGCGCTGCTCACATCCTCCACGTCCTTGTAGAGTGAATCGAGGCTGTACTTGAACTGCGACACCATCACCGGCTTATCGGGGCGTCCGCCCCACTTGCCGTTTCCGATGTCGAGCACCACCAGGCCGTCGTTCCAGTAGCTGGCGTACATCAACCCGTCCACGATGTCGAGGTCGTGCACGTAGCGCGACGCATCGGGGCGGTCGGTCCGCCATTCGCCGGCCCGCACCGGGTGGGCCGGGTCGTTGATGTTCACGATGTCGATGGCGCCGGTGCCGTCGTTGGTGATGAAAACGTACTTCCCGAACTTGGGGTTCTCGTAGATGTAGACCGAATGCACCCCGGCCGAGACGCCGTCCACGAATTGGGACAGCTCCTTGGGATGGAGCGGATCCCTGGTGTCGGCGATCACGATGCCGTTCTTCCGGTCCGCGGCGCCCTCCCGAGTGAACACCATGTAGTTGCCGTCGGCGGTGGTCTGCATGTCGTTGACCAGCCGGGTATTCGCCTGGATCGAGTCCACGACGATCGGGAAGGCCGGGTTGCTGATGTCGATCGCGTACACCCGGTCGCCGCCCCCATGGGTGCCCAGGTACGCCACCTTGCCGTTGGGGTGGATCCAGACTTCCGAGGTGGGGAATCCGGTGCGCGGGAGCCGTCCGACCACCGTGACGGAACGCCGCACGTCGCGTTCGTTCACCGTGACGCTGGTGCTGCCGGCGCGGCTGCCCACCGTCGCCGTGATGGTGAAGACACCGGGGCGGTACCCGACAAAACGGCCATCGGCATCGAGCTGGCCGTCTCCCGGAGAGAAGCTCCAGGAGGGCATCAGTCCTACGATCGGCTTTCCGGCGGCGTCCTTCGCGTCCACCGTGAAGGAAATCACGTCGCCCTGGCGCACCGCGCGCCGGGTCGGCAACACGCTCAGCCGCGCGATGGTATTGGGCACCACCCGGACGTCGAGGGTGGCCGAGGCGGTTCCGGCCTGCGCGGTGACCTGCGAGCGCCCCGGGGCCACTCCGCTGATGACACCGTTCCGATCTACCGTCACGGCGGCCGCGTTGCTGGACCGCCACCGCACCGGGTCGGTGGCACGGTCGTTGGTCTTCGAGTATGCCAGCGGCTCCACCCGGATCGACTGGCCGGCGACAATCGTCGCGCCCCGGGGCCTGAGCTCGAGGCGCACCGCGGGTCCCGGCACGCTGTGGAATTCGACCGAGGTCGAATCGACGAACGGGGCCGAGCCGGGCACGGTCGCAATCAGGTCCAGCGGAAACTTACCCACCGAGCCGGCGACCAGCATCAGATTGTCGGGCCGGACGGTTCCTTCGCCGCCGCCGCCGCGCATCCTGACCGAGAGCACCGCGCCGGGGACCGGCGCGCCCTTGCCATCGAGGGCCTTGAGGGAAAGCTGCACCGAATCACCCGCCGTAATGTTCCGGGTCGAGGGCTGGATCTCGATCCGCTTGACGGGGGACGGCGGGAGCTGTTGAGCCTGCAATACCAGCGCGATCGCTGCGAAAGCGGATGGGAAAACCATTTGGAGCCTCGGAGGGCGCTTGGGGAGTCGCGCCACGCAGGAGTGGCGCTCCGGCGTCAATACTAGGAATCCCCCAGAATGGGGGCAAGGGAAGGGCTGCCCCAACATCCTTGCGCGCCGGGACGTATCTTGTGGTCCCCACGATCCCTCCACGAGGCCGGTTCCAGTGAAAACCCTGCCGCCACTGCCGCTGGCTCTTTTCTTCTTTGCCCTCCCTCTGGCCGCCCAGAGTCCGGCGCCCAAACGGATGCTCACCCAGGCGGACTGGGACCACTGGCGGTCGATTACCGGTGCGGCACTCTCCAGCGACGGGAAATGGGCCGCCTACACCCTGATACCCCAGGTCGGGGATGGCGAGCTGGTGATCCGCTCCACTCAGGGGAGTACCGAGTACCGGGTTCCCCGAGGGTATCTGGGACGGCCGAACAACGTCCCCGGCGGACTCCGGCCCCCCGTCGGCGGGACCGGCGAAGGCGAGCCCGCCACTCCCACCGCTTCACCGGCCCAGTTCACCGCCGACGGCCGCTTCGTCGTCGTCACAACCCAGCCGCTCCAGGCCGAGGTCGAGCGGTTGCAGGCCGGTCGTGCGGGACGCGCCGGTCGTGGCACGCCGGCCGCCCCCCGGACCGCGCTCGCCATCGTCGATCTGGCGGGCGGAAAAGTCACCGCGATTCCTACTGTCCGGAGCTTCCGGCTGCCGCGGGACAACGGCACCTGGCTGGCCTACCTGGTGGAGCCCGATTCCGCCGCCCCCGATTCAACCATCCGCGGGGGCCGCGCCGCCGGGCCGCGGCGCACCTATGGATCTCCGCTGGTGCTTCGAAATCTGGGTAGCGGGACCGAGGAGCGGTTGCCCGACGTCCTGGCCTATACCTTCGATGATGCGGGAACCGTGCTGGCGTACACCGTGGTCTCCCGCGATTCGACCCGGGACGGTGCCTTCGTCCGTTCGATGGGGGCCGGCACCACTTCCCCGCTGGCCATAGGCCGGGGCAATTACAAGGCGCCGGTACTCGACAGCGCCGCTCGGCAGGTGGCGTTCCTCACCGACCGCGACGAGTTCGGCCGCGACAGGGCGCGCTACACCCTCTACTACGCCCAGCTCAAGGGAGGCGGCGCCCAGCCGGTGGTCGCGCCCGCCGCCCTGGCCACCGACTACCGGATCTCCGATGTCGGGGGCGTCTCCTTCACCCGGACCGGCAACGCCATTCTCTTCGGCGTCGCGCCGCAGCTGCCCGATTCGGTGCCGGCAGATTCACTTTCCGGCAAGGCGGTCTTCGACCTCTGGCACTACAAGGATCCGACCCTGCAGCCGACCCAGCGCCTGGGCGCGGCGCGGGAGCGGAACCGTTCCTTCCAGGCGATTTACTTCCCGGCCACGAAAAAACTGGTGCAGCTGGCCAGCGATTCGATTCCGACGCTGGACGTCTCGGACGACGGCCGGATTGCCCTGGCCGCGTCGAGAGAGCGCTACCGGATCGAGTCGATGTGGGGCGACGGCGGGAGCGATGTGTACATCATTGACCCGGCGACCGGCAACGCCAGGCTGATTCGCGAGAAGATCAGCGGGCAGGCGCAGCTCTCCCCCGACGGCAGGTACGCCGCCTTCTACGACCACGGGCACTGGTACAGCTACAACACCCTCACCGGGAAAACCGCGGACCTCACCGGGCCGGTGACCGGGACGAGTTTCGAGCAGGAAACCTGGGACACGCCTTCTACGCCGGCGGCGTGGGGCATTGCCGGGTGGACCCGGGGTGACAAGTCGGTGCTGATCTACGATCGCTGGGATCTGTGGGAGCTCGATCCGAACGGCCAGAGGCCTGCGGTCATGGTGACCGACTCGCTGGGCCGGAACCAGCACCTGGTGCTGCGCCTGATTCAGGTGCGCCAGGGCCGAGGGGGTGCGGCCGGCCCGGGGGGCGGCGGCGGGGCCGAGGGTTATCCCATCGATCCGGCCGAGCCCCTCCTGCTCCGCGCGGTGGACGAAGCGACCAGGGCCAGCGGGTTTTATCGGGACCAGCTGGGCCGGCGCCTGGCGCCGGAAAAGATCGTGATGGCCGACGCCGCTTTCGGCGCACCGATCAAGGCCGAGGGCGCCGACGTGTGGCTGGTGACCCGCGGCACCTTCCTGGAGTTTCCCAATCTCTGGGTTGGGCCTTCGCTCACCCAGCTGAGCCGGATTTCCGACGCCAATCCCCAGCAGAAGGAGTTCAACTGGGGCACCGTGGAGCTGGTGCGCTGGGTGAGCTCCGACGGCGTGCCGCTCAAGGGCCTGCTGTACAAACCGGAAAACTTCGACTCGACCCGGAAGTACCCGATGATTTCGTACTTCTACGAGTCGCTGTCGCAGAATCTGCACAGCTACATGCCGCCCAACGGCCGTAACGTCATCAATCCGACCCACTACGTCTCCAACGGCTACCTGATCTTCGAGCCGGACATCAGCTACCAGAAGGGATACCCGGGCCCCAGCGCGATGAAATCCATCATCCCCGGCGTGCAGATGCTGCTGGCGCGCGGCTACGTGGATCCCAAGCGGCTCGGCCTGCAGGGCCAGTCGTGGGGAGGCTATCAGATCGCCTACATGATCACCCAGACCAGCATGTTCGCCGCCGCGATGGCGGGAGCACCGGTGGTCAACATGACCAGCGCCTATGGCGGCATCCGGTGGGGCACCGGCGTGGCGCGCGCCTTCCAGTACGAGGTCGGCCAGAGCCGGATCGGCGGCTCCCTGTGGGAAGCACCGATGCGCTACATCGAGAATTCGCCGCTCTTCTGGCTCGATAGAGTCACCACACCGCTCTTCATCATGAGCAACGACGCGGACGACGCGGTGCCGTGGTATCAGGGGATCGAGTTCTTCGTGGGCATGCGGCGGCTGGGGAAGGAGGTATACCTGATCGACTACAACAACGACGTTCATAACCCGGCCAGCCGCGCCAATCAGAAGGACATCGCGATGCGGATGCAACAGTTCTTCGACAACAAGCTCCGGAGCTTTCCGGCGCCGGACTGGATGGTCAAAGGAATTCCCTACCTGGCCAAGGGTCGCGATCAGCTCGCCCCGC
>JAYUAL010000211.1:0-1912 GCA_043741355.1 Gemmatimonadales bacterium
ACGTCGCTGGCGAGTGCCAGGGCCTCCGCGACGGCCGAATCCTTGAGCGCGGGTCGCCCCAGATCGATCGAAACGGTCTCGGCGCCGAGATGAAAGCCGATCGTCGGGGCGTCTGCCACGCGGATGAACGCCTGGGAGAGGATGTGCTGGCCGGTGTGCTGTTGCATGTGGTCGAAGCGGCGGGGCCAGTCGATGGCGGCCTCGACCGGCCCCGGGTCCAGTACCGCATCCAGCCGGTGCAGCACCGCGCCATCCTCCCGAACCGACACGTCCAGGACCGCGGCGGCGCCGAGGCGCCCGGTGTCGTGCGGCTGTCCCCCGGACGTGGGGTAAAAGAAAGTCTGGTCCAGAACCGCGGCCGGCTGGCCGTCCACCGCCGACAATTCCAGCACGCGGGCCGGGAAACTCCGGGTGTAGGAATCGGTGTAGTAGCGGCGGTCGGTCATGGCTCCCGCGCAAGGTCACGCTCCGGCGCCTCCCGGGTCAGCCGGTTGAAATGCGGCTTCTCCACCCGGTTGTGAAAGACCAGAATGGCGGTCTGATCGAACGCCGCGGCGACCAGGCCCAGCCAGGACCCGCTGACGAGTGCGAAGCCATAGGCGTGCAGGTATCCGAGCGTGTACATCGGATTCCTGAGATATCGGTAAGGACCCGGTGGATCGGGAGCGACGACCGCCTTTTCGATGAAGAAGTTTTCCCAGTAATAGGCTCCCGGCCCGAGGCGGAGCGCGGCCCAGGACTTTATGGAGATTCCCAATACCATCAGAAGGACGCCGAGCGCCAGTCGAACCGGAACGGACATGGTGGGAGAAAGCGTATTGCGGGTGACGAGGCAGAGAATGACGAAGCTTACTGCGTCGTTGTTCAGGACCAACGCGGCCATTCGGCGGAACCGGCGGAACCCTGCCTCCCCGCCGTCGCGGCGGGTGAAGATCTGATCGCGATGTTGCCGGGAAAGCGCCACGCCGATCCCGACGACGTAGGCCAGACGACTCGCGAGGTGATAGGCGAATGCAATACCGGCCCACATATCGTTCTCCTAAAAGCCGGCGTTTGTAGCCTGGTTGACGGAAGTGCAGATGCGCCCTGAGGGGCTCGAACCCCCAACCCTCAGATCCGAAGTCTGATGCTCTATCCAATTGAGCTAAGGGCGCCGGGGCCGAAACATCGCACCGATCGGCGCGTCGCGCTAGAATTCTCCAATGCAGTCTACCCCGTTCCCTGCGCTTCCCTGTTATCCCTGCCCCCACGCCTCAGCCTGCTGCGCATACGGAGCCACGCTCTCGGACGCCGAAGCGGAGGCGATTCGCTCGGTTCATGGGGAGGGAAAGGCGTATCGGACCCGTTGGGGGGAATGGCGAACCCGCGTGGTGAAGGGCCGCTGCGTGTTTCTGCGCAACAACGCCTGCTCCATATACAACCAGCCCTACTATCCCGTAGTTTGCCGGGGCTTTCCCTTCGTCGACGCGGAAACCGGCGGTCCCTACGAGTTCGAGCGCGAGATTTGCCCCGAGTTCGTGCGGCGGCCGGAACTGCTCCAGATCAATCCCTTCAGTATTTCCAGCCGCGCCGCGCCTTGATCACGGCGCACCGTCGACCGTCGCTTGGCGAGTCGCGCCGCCCCCTCTCGGACCGCTCTTCAGGATGAACATCAAGCCGAACGCCAGGACCGCGGCCGCGATTCCGAACCACTGGATCGCGTACATCAGGTGCGGCCCCTCGTCCATCGGAGGGAGCTCGGCCCGGAAGGGATAGACCGTCCCGTTGAGAGTGTGGGGGTTTCCCCGAGCCGGATCCGCCTGGGCCACCAAGTACACGGCGACGACTGGATAGGGAAGCCGGGCCCGCATCGCGCGCAGGTCGAGGCGCTTCCAGGTCTCGCGTCCCTTACGCACCATCGGGGTCCCGTCTC
>JAYUAL010000212.1:0-10888 GCA_043741355.1 Gemmatimonadales bacterium
CCCGGGTCATGAGCGCCGCTCCTTGGGGCTGGGGTCCATGGGTCTGCGGAGACTCCATGGTAGCACCAAGGGGCGTGCTCTCAACATGCGTTAGGCCGCGACCCGCATTCGCGCGCGGCACAGGAACCAGGCTGCGCGGCGTGCAGCTAACAAGACCGCGCATTCGGCTGTACTGTAGCGTACACGAAGACTCCGAGGCAGCAACTGGTCAACGAGCTTGAGCGCCTCACAGCCACCCTGGCCGACCGCTACCGGCTCGAGCGCGAGCTGGGCCGTGGCGGAATGGCCACGGTCTACCTCGCCCAGGACCTCAAGCACGACCGCCCAGTCGCCCTCAAGGTTCTCACATCTGAGCTTGCTGCGGTCCTCGGCACTGAACGGTTCCTGCGCGAGATTCAGACTGTCGCCCGGTTGAACCACCCCCACATCCTGCCGCTCCACGACTCTGGCGAAGCCAACGGGTTCCTCTACTACGTCATGCCATACGTCGAGGGCGAATCCGTGAGGGACCGTCTGAACCGCGAGAAGCAGCTCCCCCTCGACAACGCCCTCCTAATCGCCCGCGAGGTGGCGGATGCGCTGAGCTACGCGCACAGCCACGACGTGGTGCACCGAGACATCAAGCCCGAGAACATTCTGCTTGCGGCGGGCCACGCCGTTGTGGCCGACTTCGGGATCGCGCGGGCGATCAGCGCGGCGGGTGGGGAGAAGCTCACGGCGACGGGCCTGGCGATCGGGACGTCGGCGTACATGAGTCCGGAGCAGGCAGTTGGGGAGACGACTCTGGATGGTCGCTCGGATCTCTACTCGCTCGGCTGTGTGTTGTACGAGATGCTAGCGGGCGAGCCGCCGTTCACCGGGCCGACCGTGGAGAGCGTGGTCCACCAGCACCTGACCGCCGAGCCGCCGAGTATCACGGTCATTCGGCCGGCGGTGCCGGGGTGGGTAGCCTCGGCGTTGAGCCGAGCGCTCGCCAAGACCCCCGCCGATCGCTCCGCGACGGGCGCCCAATTTGCGCACGAGCTTCTCCTGGCGCAGGCTCGCGCGCCGAGCACCGCAGAAGCACTGAGACCGCCCAACGAGAAATCTATCGCTGTGCTCCCCTTCACCAACTTGAGCTCGGACCCGGAGAACGAGTACTTCTCCGATGGGATCACGGAGGAGATCATCGCAGATCTCTCAAACATCAACTCGCTGGCCGTCGTGTCACGCACCTCGGCGAGCAGGTACAAAGGAACCGACAAAGATATCCGGACGATCGCGGCGGAGCTGAACGTGCGCTACGTGCTTGAAGGGAGTGTTCGGAAAGCTGGCGACGCCCTGCGAATCACCGCGCAGTTGATCGACGCGGGCAACGACATGCATCTCTGGGCCGAGAAGTACAACGGCACTCTTCAGGATGTGTTCGAAATCCAGGAGGCGGTAGCACGTCAAATCGTCGAGGCACTACGGGTGAAACTGACGCCAGCCGAGAAGCTGACGCTCGGCAAGCGATCAACGGTCGATGCCGAGGCGTTCGACCTTTATCTCAAAGGCCGGCACCTCCTTGGGGCGGCCACGAAGACGGACCTGCGCGAGGGACTCTTATGCTTCGAGGCCGCACTCGTGCGAGACCCGCGGTACGCTGGTGCCCATGCCGGTGTCGCGGAGACCTGCGCAGCGTACTACGAGTACTACGATCGCAATGAGAGATGGGTGGACCGGGCGATTGAGAGCGCGCTCAAGGCGCTCGTGTATGACGCGAACTTGCCTGAAGCGTCCGCTGCCCTCGGCCTCGCCTATTTCAATAAAGGATCACTGGAGGAGTCGCTCACTTGTTGCCAACGTGCCATCGCACTTGACCCTGAGAACTACGTAGGCTACTGGACACTGGGACGCATCTACTACGTCACCGGTCGGACCGAAGAGGCCATTGAGCTGCTGAAGAAGGTCGTGGAGCTGAGTCCGGATTTTTACACCGGGTACTTCACCTTACGAATGGTCTGCCAGAGCGTTGGTAAAGACGAGATCTACCGACCCTATCTCATGCGGCTGATTGATGATGTGTTCCCTCGTTACCTGGCAAAGTATCCAGATGACGCGCGGGCGCGGAATTCCTATGGGACGGAGCTTACACAAGCCGGTCGGCGCGAGGAGGGACTTCGCGAGGTCGAGCGGGCACTGTCGGAGGCACCCGACGATCCGCTGATCCTGTACGCGAGCGCCTGCTACTTCGCGCGGTTCGGCGATTGCAAGGTGGCAGTCGACTTGCTCCACCGGGCGATCGCAGCCGGATACACAAACTTCGCATACATCGAGCAGGATCCTGACCTACGGCCGTTGCACGCGGAAAAGGCCTATCAAGAGCTCTTGCGAAATCGCGGTCGGGCGCCGATTGCGCCGACCACTGACACGAGCCAGTGAGTGCACGAGCCGGGCGACACTCGGTAGGTTCCTTGAAGTAGCAGCGGCGATAGGAGAGGCTTGGCGAACCAGCGGCCTAACCCGCGCTTGCTGCTGCCGGGGTCCTAAACGCTTCGGCCGCCGCCGGATAGCTTTCTCTGAGCGGGATGGCGGCGGCCTCCGCAGGCCCCCGCAGCAGAAGCGCAAGGCGGATGCCAGGAAGGGCTTGTGCGAATCATTCTTGCCACGGGGCTTGTTACGCTAACTGCATGCGGCAACAACGCGCCGACTAACGACGTGGTCAGGGCGGAATTCGAGCACCTCAAGCCCGCCGCAGAAGTTCTTGCCATCGATGCAGCCCAAAGTGACCCGGACAACATCTATTTCAAGATTCGCTTCCGTACCCCTCCTGACACGACGCTGCGTGGGGAGGGCTGGCTGTATCAGCACTTTGGCCATGGTGCCTGGCAGGTTACGACTCGGGATTCAAGCCTCAAGACGCACTGACCTAAGCGAGGGCCGTGAGCTTCGTGCTCCATTCTGACCAAGACCAAGCTTGCCGGGAAGGCCTGTGCACCGTTTGACTGCAAGGTTCTCGGCAGTTCGTGAGCGCGGGCTCGTGCACCGCCTAACCCGCGCTTGCTGCTGCCGGCGCGGCCAGTTTCGGTCTCTCGGAGTTAGGTTTCGAGCAGCACGCCGCAGCAGAAGCGCGATCCGTTAGGCAGTTCGCCCAAATACTGCGTGTCGATTAGATTCTTCGGGTGAGTTACGAGTTCGAATGGGATCCCGCAAAGGCGGACGCCAACCTCGCCAAACACGGGGTGTCATTCCAAGAAGCCGTCACTGCCTTCGGCGACCCAGTTGCGCTGAATGTGCCCGATCCGAGTCATTCGACCTCCGAAGAACGGTTTCTCGTGCTGGGCATGTCGGACCAGCAACGCCTGCTGGTCATCGCGTATGCCGAAGCGGGCCACGCACCCGCCTCATCAGCGCTCGGATAGCTACTCGACGCGAGCGCCATAACTATGAAGAAGACTAAGCCTAGCACCAAGCAGGACCCCGACCGCGACACCATGCGGCCCGAATACGACTTCTCGAAGGGGGTTCGTGGCATGACCGCCGCGCGTTATGCGCAAGGCACGAATCTGGTCCTGATCGATCCAGAGCTGCAGGCGCTGTTCCCCACTTCGGAAGCTGTCAACAACGCGCTCCACTCCATCGCCTCCATTGCCAAACGGGCCGGCCGTTCGAAATCCAGAAAGCGAACTGTTTAGAGTCAACTTTGAAGTGCAACGTTCCCCTCGGTAGCGCGTCTTTCGTCGGGATTCCTCAGCCATAGCATTCCTCCGGCGTCCGGTAGGCGAGCCGCTGGCGCGGCCGCTGGTTCAGCTTGCGGGCAATTCGGTCGCAGTCGGGTTGGGCCAGGTGGGCCATGCTCTGCCGCTTGGGGAGGTACTGCCGAATCAGTCCGTTGGTGTTCTCGTTGGTACCGCGCTCCCCGGCGTGATGCGGGGTGGCGAAGACCTCGACACCAGCGCCCTGGTAGTGGTCGGGGGTGACGGCACCTGCGCCCGCCAGCCGCCGAACACCTCGACAATCGGGAGGCGGCTCCCTAACGTCGCGCCACGGCCGCCTTCAGCAGTGCGATCGGGCACCTCCACTGCGAAATGGGGGACGGACCAGCCGGCACAATACAGGGATGATCGAGCCGGATACATTTGAGTCGTCTCTGACCACCGGTCATCATGGCTGACCTGGCCTTGGTTCCACCGCTTCTGCTTCTGTTGACCGGTCTGGCGATCGGCGCAGTTCTGGCGACGCTGGCCGCCTTGCTCTGGAAGGCCGCCTACACCCGTTCGATCCGGCGGGATGCGATCGGACGCAGCCAGGCGACCATTGCCGGTCTCGTGCATGAGCAGCTGCTTCCCATCTTGCCCGACTTCCCCTTCAATCCCAAGGATGCACGCTTCCTCGGGTCGCCGGTAGACCTGGTCATTTTCGACGGGCTGGATGCCGGGCAGCTCCAGCGCATCGTGTTCATCGAGGTCAAGACCGGCGGCGCCGGCCTGTCAAAGCGCGAGCGTCAGCTCCGGGACGTGGTCAGGGCCGGGAGGGTCAGCTGGCAGGAAATGCGGACCGGGCCGCAGGCGAGCTCGACGGGACGTCACCCCTCGATCCTGTAGATCTCCCGGCGTCCGTGGTCCACGAGGTCGTGGTACCCCTCCATCAGGCGCTCCATTTCCTTCTGGTCCTCGGGGCTCTGGCCGGTACCCTGCATCATCTTCTCGAACTCCTCCACGCTGGCCACTTCCATCTCGGCCACGATGGTCCAGTAGCGCTCACCGCAGAAGTCGGTCATGATCCGCATCCCGGGCATGCCGGCCTTGCGACCCATCTTGTCCATCGCGATGAACTTCTCGACCATCGGGCGCACCTTGCCGGGCTTGCAGTACATGATCTCGCGGACCAGCAGCATGGAACCTCCTCATCGAGTAGGTGGAAACAGGCGGTGATACCAGTGTAAGACGCACGGCAGCCGCGGGGCAGTGGTGACCGTGCCCCCAAAGGAGCCAGGGCCTACATTAAAGAGGCTGCCACCTTACCGAGGCCTCACAATGAAGACCGATTCGGAGCTGACAGTCCGCGGCTTGATCCTGGGCTCCCTGATCGCCGCGGTATTCACGGCCGCCAACGTCTACCTCGGCCTCCGGGTCGGGCTCACGATCGCATCATCGATTCCGGCCGCCGTCATCTCCATGGGCGTGCTCCGCGCGCTCCGGACTGGAAGCATCAAGGAAAACAATATTGTCCAGACCGTTGCCTCCGCGGGGGGCACGCTCTCGGCGATCATCTTCGTGCTGCCGGGTCTGGTCATGATCGGATGGTGGAGGAGTTTCCCGTTCTGGGCCACCTTCCTGGTCTGCTCGCTGGGCGGCATTCTCGGCGTGCTCTTCTCGATTCCGCTGCGACGGGCGCTGGTGGTCAACTCGACCCTGCCCTTCCCCGAAGGGCTCGCCGCCGCGGAGGTGCTCAAGGCGGGCGCCACCGGCGACGAGGCCTCCCCCAACGCGATCGAGCGGAAACGGGGGCCGCTCATCGTGCTGGCCGGCTCGCTCACCTCGGCGGCCACCCAGATTATCAGCGCCACCGGCGTCGCGGCCACGGAACTGACCCGGTTCTTCCGGGTGGGGGCGGGCGGCACCGGCGTGAACATCGGCTTCTCGCTGGCCCTTTTCGGCGCGGGGCACCTGGTGGGCATCTCGGTCGGCCTCGCAATGCTCACCGGCCTCATCATCGCCTGGGGAATCGCGACGCCAATCCTGAGCCAGGGTGTGGCCGGGGACGTGGCGACCGTGGCCCTCGGCGTCTGGCGAACCAAGGTACGGTTCCTCGGCGCCGGCGCCATCGGCGTGGCGGCCATCTGGAGCCTCATCAAGCTGGTGGGCCCGGTCGTGGGCGGCATCATCGCGACGGCGCGGGCGCGATCGGCCGCCGTGACTGGGCAGCAGGACGACCGGGATCTCTCCCTCGGCCTTATCGCGCTGCTCAGCGCGGGGTGCCTGGTGCTGATCGGCTGGCTGCTCCGGGACTTCATCGGCGGCACTCCGCTGGCGGCGCGGACCTGGTCCCTGGTGCTGGGCGGCACCATCTTCACCCTGCTGATCGGCGGCTTCGTCGCGACGGTCGCGGGGTACATGGCGGGCCTGATCGGCGCGTCGAACAGTCCGGTCTCGGGCATCGGGATCCTGGCCACGGTGGCGGTCGCCCTGCTGTTGGCAGTGTTCTGGCAGCCATCCCTGGGCCCCGGCGCCACCGACGCGCTAGTGGCGTTCGCGCTGTTCACGGTGGCGATCGTGTTCTCCATTGCCACGATCTCGAACGACAACCTCCAGGATTTGAAGACCGGTCAGCTCGTCGGCGCCTCACCGTGGAAGCAGCAAACCGCGCTCATCGTCGGCGTGATCGCGGGATCGCTGGTGATCCCGCCAGTCCTCGACCTGCTGAACCGGGCCTACGGCTTCCCCGGCGACCCCAATCGCGCCGCGATCAGCGCCGAGCCCTTGCCGGCTCCCCAGGCCACGCTGATCTCGACTTTGGCGCGGGGCGTGCTCAACTCCCAGCTCGAGTGGCGGATGATCGGGATCGGCGCGCTGGTCGGCCTGGCGTGCATCGTGATCGACGAAATCCTCGGCGCGCTCAAGCTGGTCCGGCTGCCGCCCCTGGCAATCGGGATCGGCATCTATCTGCCCATGAGCGCCACTCAACCGGTGGTGGTGGGCGCGGCGATCGGCTGGCTCTTCAACCGGGCGATGGACCGGCGCAGCAACGCCGAGATGGCCAAGCGGTTCGGGGTGCTGCTGGCGTCGGGCCTCATCGTGGGGGAGAGCCTCATGGGGGTGCTGACCGCGGGTCTCATCGTGGCGACCGGGAAGGGGACGCCGCTGGCGCTGGTGGGTCCGGACTTTGCCGGCCCGGCGGAATGGCTAGGTTTGCTTCTGCTCGCGGTGGCCGTGGCGGGAACCTATCGATGGGTATCGCGGCAGTCGGAGCTGTGATCGGTTCGGGAAGACTGGCCTGGCGGGGTCGAGACCTTCCTCAAAGCAAGCTCACCGGATCCCGATCCAGCACCACCCGCGCCTTCCCCCGCCCTTCCAGCCTCGGCGCGGCGTAGCGCACCACCCGACCGATCTCCTCGACCGGACCCTTCACCAGCACGTGCCAGCGCCACCTGGCCTTGATCCGGGTCAACGGGCACGGCGCCGGCCCGAGCAACACCAGCGGCAATCCTTGAGACGAGATCAGCTTCTCCAGCCAGTCGGCCGCCTCGGCCGCCTCCACCGTCGCGGTCTCCTCCTGCTCGGCCGAGACGATGACGTTCAATAGACTGGTCTCCGGCGGATAGGGCGGGCTCTTCCGCTCCGCCGCCTCGTGCGCCAGAAATCCCTCGGTGTCGTGTCCCGCCGCGAATCTGAGCGCGGGGTGATCCGGGCTCCGGGTCTGCACCAGCACCTTTCCTCCTTTGGGCCCCCGCCCCGCGCGCCCCGCCACCTGCGCCAGCAATTGGTAGGTGCGCTCCCCAGCGCGAAAATCGGGGAGATGCAGCGCGGTGTCCGCGTCCACTACACCCACCAGGGTGACGTTGGGGAAGTCCATGCCCTTGGCGATCATCTGGGTGCCCAGGAGAATGTCCACCTCTCCCTTCTCGATCTTGTCGAGAATCCGGTGGTGGCTGAATCGGGTGGATGTGGTATCCAGATCCATCCGCGCCAGCCTCGCCTTGGGAAACCGCGCCGCCACAAGTTCTTCGAGCTGCTGGGTGCCGATGCCATGCGCCCGCTGCACATCGTGGCCGCAGCCGGCGCACTTGACTGCAACCGGGAAATGGCGGCCGCAATAGTGGCAGCGCATTCCCGGAGGCACCCGGTGCAGAGTGAGCGCAATGCTGCAATCGGGACACTCCGGCACCAGCCCGCACTCGGGACACTGAACGAACGCGGCATAACCTCGGCGGTTGAGCAGGAGAATGGCCTGCTCACCCCGGACCAGGACGGTGTTGAGCGCCCCGTCCAGCGCCTCCGACCAGGGGACCGAGTGCCCGGTGCGGACAAATGGCGCGAACCGCAGGTCCACGATCTCGACGGGGGGCATGCGCCGATGGTCGATACGCTGCGGCAGACGCAGGAGGGACAGAGGGGACGGGGCGGACAGTGAGAACGGGCGGACCTGGCTGAATGTCTCCAAGCTGGGCGTGGCGCTGCCCAGCACAAACCGCGCGGACTCGAGCCGGGCCCGGACCCGCGCCACGTCCCGCGCATGGTACCGCGGCGCTTCCCCGTTTTTGTAGCTGGCCTCGTGCTCCTCGTCCACCACAATGAGGCCGAGGTCCTTGACCGGCGCGAACACCGCAGAGCGGGCCCCCACCGCCACCCGGCGCTCCCCCCGGCGGAGCAGCCGCCAGGCGTCGGCCCGCTCGCCGTCGGAGAGGCCGCTGTGGAGCACGGCCACTTCATTGCCGAACATGCCGCGCACCCGGCTCACCATCTGCGGAGTCAGCCCGATCTCGGGCACCAGGACGATCGCGCCGCGGCCCGCCTCGAGCGCTCGCCGAACGGCGCGGAGGTACACCAGGGTCTTGCCGCTCCCGGTAACCCCGAAGAGCAAGGCACCGCTCCCCGGCGCCAGCCCGTCGATGCGCTCCAGCACCGCAGCCTGCTCGGCCGTGAGGGTCTCCGGCGGCGGGGTGCCCGGTTGGCCCGCGAAGGGGTCCCGCATCCGCTCGGCCTTCACCACGCGAGCCAGACCCGACTCGGCCAGGGCCTTGATGACCGCGTCGCCCATGCCGAGCGTGTCTTTAAGGTGTTTGACCGGGGCGGAACCGCCCAACTGCTCCAGGGTCTGGTAGAGCCGGCGCTGCTTGGGCGAGCGGGCGAACCGCGCATCCCGCTCGATCAAAGTCAGCGGCTCGCCCGCGAGCTCGAGCCGCCGCTCCACCAGACCCGCCGGCTCCGCTTCCGCCGGCTCCACCAGCAGCTCGGCGGCGCCGACGCGCGCAAGCCGATCCGCCACTTCCCAGAGCGGCTTCCGGAAGTGTCGGGCCGCGGTGTCGAGCGGGGCTTCTCCACCCCGGCCGTTCAGCCACTCGACGAGCTGCTCCGCGAGCCCGCCCAAGCGGCCGAGGCGGGCACCGGTGACACGGATCAGGACCCGCGAGGCGCCCCACATGGGGGCCGGAACCATGGCCTTGAGCGCCAGCCCGATGGGTGCCCCATAGTAGCCCGCCATCCACTCCGCGGTGCGGAGCAGCGGAAGCGTGAGCGCCGGCTCGGCGTCGGGGGCGGCGAGGATGGGCTTGAGGGAACCTGGGGACCGTGAGGGCGGTGGGGACGGTTCCGAGTCCACCGTCATCACGATGCCCACCAGCTCGCGCTTGCGCACCGGAACCACGACTCGGGCTCCCGGCATGGCGCGATCGGCCAGGGTCTCGGGAACCTGGTAGGTGTAGGGCTCGAAAAGGGGAAGCGGGAGAGCGACCTGGGCGAAGCGCTCGGTCATCTCACCGAGAGTCCGAGCCCCGGCCCTTCGGGCACTTGGAGCTGGCCCCGTTCGATGGTGGCGCCAACGTACGGATCGCGAGCCAGCAGGGCCGCCCCGTCGAGATCGCAGATATCCACCAGCGGCGTGATCTGCGCCGCGGCGGTGATGCCGATCGAGGTCTCGATCATGCAGCCGACCATCACCATCATGTGATGGGCCCGGGCCACCGCGATCATGCGGAGCGCTTCGCGAAGGCTGCCGGTCTTGGCCAGCTTGATGTTGATGCCGTCCACCTTGCCGACCAGCCGGGGAATATCCGTGGCCACCAGGCAGCTCTCGTCGGCGATGACCGGGATCCGCGAGTGCCGGGTGACCTCGGCCAGGCCCTCGAGGTCCTCGGCAGCCAGCGGCTGCTCCAGCACCGTGACGCCGAATTCCTCGAGCATGGGAAGCGAGTTGACCGCCTGCTTGCGCGTCCAGCCGGCGTTGGCGTCGACCCGGATTTCCTTGGACGTGATCTCCCGGATCGCGGTGAGGATGGCGCGGTCGTCCGGAGTGCCAAGCTTCACCTTGAGCACGGGGTACTGTTCCGCCTCCTTGACCTTCATCCGGATCCGTTCCGGGGTGTCGATCCCGATCGTGAACGTGGAGCCGGGACACTTGGCGGCGTCGAGGCCCCAGAGCCGGTGGACCGGAATGCCCAGACGCTTGGCGGCGAGGTCGTGCAGCGCGCTGGAGATGGCGGCGCGCGCCGAGTTGTTCCCGTGCAGCGCCTCGATCAGACGGGCCTCGGCGTGCTCCAGATGCGAGGGATCCGACGGAAGCACCGTGGCGTACACATCCAGCGCGGCGAGTACCGTCTCTGGCGTCTCCCCGTAGTAGCGTTGCGGCGCCGCCTCGCCCCAGCCCTCCAGCCCCTCCTGATCCACCAGGCGCACCAGAACAGTGCGGTAGGTGTCCTGCGACCCCCGCGCAATGATGAACGGATGGCGGGTCGTTAACTCCAGGATGTCGGCGTGAAGGCGGAGCACGGTACCTCAGGGAGCGGGAGCAGGGGGCGGGGAGCGGGCTCAGGGAGGCTGAGTATAGAGAGGGGCGGGGAGAGCGTCAAATCATTCGAGCGCCTTGAGCGTTGCCATGACTCCGTCCGCCACGCGGGCTGGAGCGTAGCCGCCCTCAAGCACCGCCACCAGAGCCACGCCGGGGCACCGGTCCCGGAACGAGTTCACCAGTTCAGCGTAGTGTTCCGGCTCCAGGGTGAACCCGCCCAATGGATCACCGGTCATGCTGTCGTATCCCGCCGAGATCAGGATCAGATCGGGAGTCCATCGGTCGGTGGCCTGGCGAACGGCCTCGTGAAGGTCGCGCACGTACTGCGCCGGGGGGAGCCCGGCGGGCCGCGGCACGTTGAACACATTGCCGGCGCCGCGCTCCGACTCCAAGCCAGTGCCGGGGTAGGCCGGCCACTCGT
>JAYUAL010000213.1:0-10887 GCA_043741355.1 Gemmatimonadales bacterium
CTCGCCGCCGATCTCGCCGACCTGGAAATTCGACTCGGGCGCATCATCGTGGGGCTCACCCGTGACAAGAAGCCGGTCACCGCGGCCGACCTCAAGGCCTCAGGCGCGATGACCCTGCTGCTGCGCGACGCGATCCTGCCCAACCTGGTGCAGACCCTGGAAGGCGGGCCCGCCCTGGTGCACGGCGGTCCCTTCGGCAACATCGCGCACGGCTGCAACTCGCTGATGGCCACCAAGCTGGGTCTTTCGCTCGGCGACATCGTCCTGACCGAGGCGGGGTTCGGGGCCGACCTGGGCGCGGAGAAATTCCTCAACATCAAGTGCCGGCTGGGCGGACTCAAGCCGGAGGCTGCCGTGATCGTGGCCACTGTCCGCGCCCTCAAGATGCACGGCGGCGTCAAGAAGGATGGCCTCGGCACACCCGACCTGGCGGCGGTGACCCGCGGACTGGCCAATCTCGAAGGCCACGTCCGCAACATGCAGAAGTTCGGTTTGCCGGTGATCGTGGCGCTCAACCAGTTTGTCTCGGACACGCCGGAGGAGCAGAATGCGGTGCTCAGCGCGGCCCGGGGGTGGGGCGTTCGTGCGGCGCTCTCCGAGGTGTGGGCCAAAGGTGGAGAGGGAGGCGAGGCCGTGGCCCGGGAGATTCTGGCCGCTCTGGAACAGGGCGAGGCGCGCTTCGAGCCGATCTACGACGTCGCGCTACCCATCAAGCAGAAGATCGAGATCATCGCCACCAAGATCTATGGCGCCGCCGGCGTGGACTACCAGGCCGCGGCAGAACGATCCATCGCCCAGTGTGAAGCCATGGGCCTCGGCGGGACGCCGGTCTGCATGGCCAAGACCCAGTACTCCTTCAGCGACGATCCCACCAAGCTGGGGCGTCCGACCGGCTTCCGCCTTACCATTCGCGATGTCTACGCGTCCGCCGGCGCCGGTTTCGTGGTGGCGCTCGCCGGAGACATCATGACCATGCCGGGACTGTCGAAGACCCCAGCCGCGGAAAAAATCCGGGTCCACGCAGACGGCCGCATCGAGGGACTGTTCTAATGACTATTGAATTCGTGTCGACGCCGGATGCCCCGAAGGCCATCGGACCCTACAGCCAGGCCGTGACCCATGGGAACCTGGTCTTTTCCGCCGGCCAGATCGCGCTCGACCCGGCAACGATGGAAATCGTCGCGGAAGGAATCAAGGATCAGACCGAGCAGGTCCTGTCCAACCTCGAGGCGGTGCTCACGGCTGCCGGGTCCGGCCTCTCCCGGGTGTTGAAGACGACGGTTTTTCTTCAGAGCATGAGCGATTTCGCGGCGATGAACGAAGTATACGCCCGCCGCTTCGGGACCCACCGGCCGGCGCGGAGTACCGTTGCGGCCGCGGGGCTGCCCCGCAATGTTCTGGTGGAAATCGAGGTCGTGGCCGTCAAAGGTGAGAAGTGAGGGGTGCGGGGGCGGATCGGGCCTGGTGGCTCGGCCGGTCTTCAAAACCGCGATGGAGACGCCTTCGGCTGCTCCGGTGGGTTCGATTCCCACACGCTCCCGCCACCTTTCTCGCTGCCCTGCTCGCCGGCGCGCCCGTGGCCGCTCAGCAGCCCGATACCACCGCTCCCCGCTCCCCGCTCCCCGCTCCCCAACAATTCGCGCCAGGGCAGCTCAGGCCGCTCCCCGCCTTCTTCCACTCGCTCCTCATCCCCGGCTGGGGCCAGTCGAAGCTCGACCGGAAGCTCACCGCGGCGCTCTTCGTGGCCTGGGAGGGGGTGTCCCTCGGGATGTCGCTCAAGGCCGATGGCGAGGTGAAGTACCTCCGCCGCATCGGCGCCGATTCCACCCGCATTGCCGGCAAGAAGAGCGAGCAGCAGGACTGGCTGGTGATGCTGGCGTTCAACCATCTCTTCTCGGGGCTGGAGGCCTTCGTGAGCGCCCACCTCCAGGATTTTCCGGCCGACGTCAAGTTCAGGCCGGCGCCTCGCGGCATCGGGGTGCAGGTGATCGTGCCGTTCCGAATCCCGTGAACCGCGCGCCAATAGGAATCTTCGATTCCGGGCTGGGCGGCCTGACGGTTGCGCATGCCATCTTCGAGCGACTCCCCCACGACTCCACGATCTACTTCGGCGACACCGCACGGGTTCCCTACGGTCCCAAGTCCCCCGAGACGGTGCGCCGCTACAGCCTCGAGATCATGGAGTGGCTCCTCTCGCAGGGTGTCAAGGCCCTTGTGGTGGCTTGCAACACCAGCACCGCCCACGCCCTCGACGTGCTGCGGGCGGCGTCGCCCGTTCCGGTCATCGGAGTGATCGAACCGGGGGCCCGGGCGGCCGTGGCCGCGGCCGGCGGACTTCCGGTCGGCGTCATCGGCACTGCCGGGACGGTCGGAAGCGGCGCCTACGAGCGGGAAATTCGCCGCCTGGCGCCGGGCACCGATGTGATCGCGAGGGCCTGCCCGCTGTTCGTCCCGCTGGTGGAGGAGGGCTGGTTCGACCATCCTGCCACCCGGCTCGTGGCCGCCGAGTACCTGGCGCCGTTGCAGGAGCGCGGCGTCGGCTCACTGGTGCTGGGATGTACTCACTATCCACTGCTCAAGCCGCTTCTGCAGGCTGCCATGGGTCCGGGGGTCCGGCTCATCGACAGCGCCCAAGAAACCGCGCGCGCGCTGAAAGGCACCCTGGTCGCGGCGGGACTCGAGGCGCCGGACCATGCCGGCACGGTCAGTCATCGTTTTGCGGTGAGCGACGATCCGGCTCGATTCCAGCATGTGGGAGCGCGCTTTCTCGGTGGGCGATTGAGTGAGGCCGAGGTGGTCACCCTGGGAACTGGCTGAGCTCGACTCCCTGGGCAGTGGCCACCGCATAGCGCAGCCCGTCGAGCCACGCACCGGGGTTGAGGTAGCGCTGCCCTGGCTTGGGCTCGGTGAGCGCGGTTCGGTGAGTGTGCCCCATCACCAGGAGGGCCACGTCCGGCTCGGCGGCCAGGCGCCGCTCGGCCCAGGTGCGCTGGCGGGCCGCTGCCGCGTCGAGGACCGCCGCGTCCCGGGTCGAATCCGCCAGGTGACCGCTGAATCGTTTGACCAGCCAGATCCCGGCGTCGGGATGCATCAGCCGGTAAAGAGTTGAGGTCAGCGGGTGCCGGGTAATCTTGTGTATGAGCCGGCCCCTCCAATGCGCCTCGGCCACGCCGTCCCCGTGGACCGCCAGGACCGTCCGGCCGCCGAGTTGAAGCCGAAGCTCCTGGGGAGCGAAGCGAATGCCCAGCTCGGTCTCCCAGAAGGAGCCGCCCCACCGGTCGTGATTGCCGCCCGTCATGGCCACCGGAATCCGCCGGGCCAGCTCGCCGAGCCGGGCCACTACCCGGACTCCGGCGCGGGGAATTACCCGGCGGTAGGAGAACCAGAACTCGAACAGGTCTCCGTTGACCAGCAGGCCGTCGCCGAAACGTTCCACCTGGTCGAGGAAGGCGAGAAACGCCTCCTCCACGCGATCGGGGACTGCACCCAGATGCGAGTCCGAGACGATGACGAGGCGTTCCATTGGCATCGCACGAAGATAGGACCAGGAGGCGAGATGACACCAGATCTGCCGGGCGTTTCCGAGACGTTCGTCCGGGTGAACTACAGCGAGACCGATCAGATGGGCGTGGTCTACCATGCCCGGTACCTGGTCTGGCTCGATATCGCGCGGTGTGAGCATCTCCGCCGCACCGGCATCGCCTATGCAGACCTCGAGCGCAGGGGGCTCCGGCTCGCCGTCAGCGATCTCCGGATCCGCTATCGCCAGCCGGCCCGCTACGACGACCTGGTTCGGGTGCGCTGCTGGGTTCGGGAGTGCGTACCGCGGCGGGTCATCTTCGCGTACGCGCTGGACTGCCCGGATCGCGCGTCTCTGCTCGCCACAGCCGACACCTCGATGATGGTGCTCGGGGCGGATTTCAGCCTGTCCCGGCTCCCGGCGGAGGTGGCGGCGCTGCTACCGGCTTCACCCGCGCCTTCCCGCCTCTTCTGAGCACAGATGCGCACCGCTATGATCCACCCGATGCTCCGCATTCTGCCCCTCGCGCTCCTGCTGGCCGGCGCCTGCGCCGGAGGAGGTCTGGCACCGCTCCCCATGCCGGCCGGCCTTTCGCCCGCGACGCCGGCGGACGCCGCGACATGGGCCCGGTCCACCCGGCCCGCGGAAAGCCGTGAGATCCGTTTCCGGCTGAAATTCCAGGACGAGCAGGGCTCCGCCGGCGGCCGCGGCCGAGCCCGCCTGGCGCTCCCCGACTCGGTGCGGTTCGATGTCGTTGGAGCCCTGGGTTCCTGGCGGGCCGCCGCGTTCGTCGCCGGCGACACAGCGCTCTGGGCGGATCCCGAGCAGGAGGTGCAGAAGCTGGTGCCCAACTATCCCCTTTTCTGGGCGATGCTTGGCGTCGCCAGGGAGCCGGGGCCGGGTTCCACCGTGCGAAGATTTGCAGACGGCACCATTACTGCTTGGCAATTCGTGGCGGGGGGGGATACTGTGGAGTACGTTCGGGAAACCGGAGCCGCCAACCGTCTCATCGCTGAGGTTCGGCAGGGGGGCAAGCGGCTGGGTCGGGTGGAGACGAAATTCGGCCCCGATGGGCTTCCCGCCGGCTCTCGGCTTGTGGTGCAGAAACCGGCTGCCAAACTTGATTTGACCTTTTACCAGAACGAGAAAGCACGAGCCTTTGCGCCGGACACCTGGACTCGCCCTGCTCCTCCTGAGCGCTAGCACGCTCTGGCTCGGCGCGTGTCTCTACAAGTTTTCCGGCGGCGGCTTGCCGGCGAACATTCGAACTGTCGCCGTGCTTCCGTTCGACAACCTGACCCCTGAGCCGATCCTCACCCAGGAGATCACCCAGGCGGTCCGCGAGGCGGTGGAGCGCCGCCTCGGCCTGCGACAGTCCGGCGAGGAGCAGGCCGACGCGCTGGTAACCGGGATCGTGCGTCGCTACGATCCGGATCTGCCCCTGACCTTCACCGGACAGACCACCACCAATCAGGTGGAGGTGACCCGGCGGATGGTCCAGATCAGCCTCGATGTGAAGATCATGGATCAGAAGGCCAACAAGGTGCTCTGGGAGCGCCAGGGGCTTCTGGTCCAGGGCGAGTACGAGCCGAATCAGGAGCGCAAGGGGCGCGAGATCGCGCTCAAGAAGCTCATCATCGACATCGTAGAGGGAGCCCAATCCCAATGGTGACCGAAACGCGTCGGGGACGTCGCGGGGCGAGCACTCTGGGGTGCCTCGTCGCCATTCTGCTGTTCATGGCCGTGCTCTACTACGGCGTGGACATCGGCAGGGTGTATTGGAGCTACTACCGCCTGCTCGATGAGATGGAAACCAGCGCGCGCTTCGCCCAGACCCAACCCGATGAGGCCATCGTGAAGCATTTGGTTGGCATCGTGCAGGACCTGAGCCTTCCTGCCGAGGCGCAGCGCTTCGCCATCCGGCGGACCGAGCATCCCCCGGTCGTGACCATTCGCACCAGGTACTCCGTCGACCTCGTGCTGCCGTTCAAGCGGAAGCGGATTGTGCTGAATCCTGTGGTCGAAGTCCGCCAGTAGGGGGAATGCGCAAGAGCGCCGAAAAACTCCTCACGCCGGACGCCGCCGTGACCTGGCGGAAGGGCCTCGCCGGCCGGCTGGTTTTCACCAACGGCGTCTTCGATCTGCTCCATCCCGGCCACGTCGAGTACCTCGAGGCGGCCCGCCACCTGGGCGATCATCTTCTCGTCGCGGTAAATTCCGACCGTTCCGCGCGGGGCCTCGGCAAGGGCGCCGGCCGGCCGGTTGCGGGCGAGCAGGCCCGCTCCCGGGTGCTCGCCGCGCTCGAGTCGGTGGACCGGGTCGTCGTTTTCGATGCACCGACGCCGCTCGAGCTGATCGCCCGTCTCCAACCCGACGTCCTGGTCAAGGGCGGCGACTACACCCGGGACACCATCGTCGGCGCCGACCTGGTGGAGGCGGCTGGTGGACGCGTGGTTACGATTCCCCTGATTCCCGGATATTCCGCTACCGCCCTCGTGGAGAAGAGCCGTGCTTCGAATTGACGGGCGAACCAACGATCAGCTCCGCCCCGTCGTACTCGAGCGCGGCGCCAACCCGTATGCCGAAGGTTCCTGCCTGATCCGGGCCGGCGGCACGCTGGTGCACTGCACCGCCAGCGTCGAGCCCGGCGTACCGTCCTTCAAGAAGGGGTCGGGCGAGGGTTGGATCACCGCAGAGTACGCCATGCTCCCCCGCGCCACGCTGGAACGCACCTCCCGCGAGCGGACCGGCCCCGGCGGCCGCAGCTCGGAAATTCAGCGCCTGATCGGGCGTTCCCTTCGTGCCGCGATGGGCACCATGGCCTTCGGCGAGTACACCATCCGGATCGACTGCGATGTGCTGCAGGCCGACGGCGGCACCCGCACCGCGGCGATCACCGGCGGCTGCGTGGCCCTGGCCGATGCCTGCGCCTGGCTCGCCGATCGCACCTCTCGGCCTACGGCGTTCGGCGCGCTGGTCGGGGCCGTCTCGGTTGGGATCGTCGAAAGTGAAGTGATGCTCGACCTGGCCTACGCCGAGGACAAGGACGCCGGGGTGGACGCCAACGTGGTAATGCGGGCGCCCGAGTCGTTCGTCGAGGTGCAAGGCACCGGTGAGCACGGCACCTTCTCGCGCGCCGAGCTGGAATTGGTGGTGGACCAGGCGCAGCGCGGGATCGCGACGCTGTTCGACATCCAGCGGAAGGCGCTCGGCTGGTGAAGCTCCTCTTCGCCACGCGAAGCAAGGGCAAGCAGGAGGAGGCCCGCCGGCTCTTCGAAGGATCCGGCATCGAGATCGTCTTTCCGGAGCAGGCCGGAGTCTTCCCCAGCGCCGAAGAAGACCTCCTCGAGCTGCACGACTCCTTTTCCGCCAACGCCCGCGCCAAGGCGGAGTACTTCGCGAAGCAGACCGGGCTGCCCAGCGTCGCGGATGACAGCGGCCTCGAAGTGCTTTCCCTGGGCGGGGAGCCTGGCGTACGGTCCCGGCGCTGGGCCGGCGCCGACGGCACCGAGGCGGCGGTGGCGGCTGCCAACAACGCTTATCTGCTCAAACGCCTGCGCGGCGCGCCCGAGGCCAAACGGCGGGCGCGCTATCGCTGCATCCTGGTGCTCTACCGCACGCCGCGCGGGTTTCCCGAGACGTTCGAAGGGGCCTGCAATGGCCGGATTCTGGAGGAACCCCGGGGCACCGGGGGGTTCGGCTATGATCCGCTCTTTCTGAGCGACGACCTGGACCAGTCCTTCGGCGAAGCAACGGCAGGGGAGAAAGACGCCGTCAGCCACCGCGGACGGGCCATCGCGGCCCTGAAGGAATCGCTGAGCAAACATTCCGCCAAAGGTCCCTCATGACGGATTCCGCCGTGCCTCCCAACCGGCTGCGCCACCGACTGGCGGCCGGCCAGACGGTGATTGGCACGATGCTGGTGGAAATTCGCCAACCCGGGATCATGACGGTGCTCGCCAACGCCGGATTCGACTTCGTTCTGATCGACAACGAGCATGGCTCGTTCAACGTCGAGACCATAGCGGACCTGAGCCGCGCTGCCCGGGACCTGGGGGTGACGCCGGTCGTCCGGATCCCCGAGCTGACCTATGCCCACGTGGCCCAGTCGCTCGACGGGGGGGCACAAGCCATCATGCTGCCCCGGGTTACCGCACGGGAACAGGTCGAGGAGTGCGTCCGCCATATGAAGTATCCGCCCGAGGGGCGCCGCGGCGCTGTACTCGGCCGGGGCCACACCGCCTTCCGGGGCGGTCCGCTGGCAGACACCCTGGCGGGCATGAATCGCGAGACCTTCCTGGTGATCCAGATCGAGACCGCCGAGGCGGTAGAGCGCCTCGACGACCTGCTGACGGTGCCGGGGGTGGATGCCGCCCTGATCGGGCCCACCGACCTCTCACTGGCGCTGGGCGTGCCGGGCCGGATGGACGATCCGAAGCTGGTCGGAGCGATTGAGCGGACCATGGCGGCCTGCGTCGCGCACGGCGTGGTGCCGGCCATTCACACCAATGACCTGGCGATGACCACGAGTTGGGCCCGGCGGGGGATGCGCATGGTGAGCATCAACAGCGAAGTCGGCCACCTCATGGCCGCAGCCAGCCAGGCCGTGAGGGCCATTCGGGGGTTTGCTGATTCTTAGAGATTCGTGAGAAATGTGGATATTTGACAAAATGATCCACGACGGCGAGGTTCTCGCCTCCCCCATTGGATAGTCCCGTGACCGCACGCGCCGTCGCTTTGCCGGGTCTCGACCAGCTCCGGAAGAGCTTGTCGCCCAACGCGATTGCGCTCACACCCGACAGCCCAGGCTACGACCAACGCCGCATGCTCATGAACCGCCGCTTCGACTACAGGCCGGCGGTTCTGGTCGCGTGTGTCAAGGATCAGGACGTGGCTGCCACGATTCGCTTTGCCCGCGATCAGCAGTTGCGCATCTCGGTGCGCGCCGGAGGCACCTCCCCAGCGGGGTTCTCCTCCAATGACGGGGGCGTCCTCCTCGACCTCTCCGGCTTCAACGCCATTCTGGTGGATTCCAGGGCCATGACCGTGCAGGTCGGGGCGGGCGTGGTGCTCCAGCAGCTCGTGGAGAAGCTCGGTCCCACCAACTTCATGACGCCGGTCGGTGAGTGCCTGCCGGTGGGGCTCAGCGGGTTCGCGCTGGGCGGCGGCTTCGGCTTGCTGAGCCGGAGCGTCGGCTTGGGCTGCGACAATATCCTGGAAGCCACCGTAGTGACCGCCGACGGACTGGTCGTGGCCGCGAGTGAACGGGTCAATCCTGACCTGTTCTGGGCGATCCGCGGTGCGGGCGGGGGTAACTTCGGTGTGGTCACCTCCCTCACCATGCGACTGCACTCGATTCCTCCGGCGCTTTCGTTCGCCACCGTCATGTGGCCGATCGACCAGGCCGAGCAGGTGCTCAACACCGCGCTTCCCTACTTCGCGAACGAGGCGCCCGACGAGCTCAATGCGGTGTTCTCGATGCTGCCCTTCAACGGATCCCAGCGGGCAATCGGTACCCTGGCGGTCTACAATGGCTCGCCCGACCAGGCCAAGGCCTCGCTGTCCCGGCTGACCGGCATTGGCAAGCCGACCAAGTCCACGGTAAGCACGGTGCCATATTCCAAGGTGCTCCTGGGTATTCCCAACCAGGCCGCCGATATTCACGACTACTACAAGTCGGGATTCGTGATGGGAGTGCTGCCGGAGGCCGGTGTCGCCGCGGCGGTACAGGGGTTCCTGAGCGCGCCGGAAAAGGCTCCCACGATGATGAACATGGTGGCGATCGAGCTGGCCGGCGGCGCGATCAACCGGGTGGCCCCGACCGACACCGCCTTCGTTCACCGGCGCCACACGCTCTTGCTCTCCATCGTGGCCACCTGGGCCGGACCGGCGGGGGTGCCAGATCCGCCCGAAAAACACTGGGCCGACGGCGTGTACCAGAGCATGCTTCCGTTTTTCTCGGCAGAGGTGTACCAGAACTATCCCGATCTCGACCTGGCCGATCCCCTCCGGGCATATTATGGCGAGAATCTGGGGCGGCTCAGGACCATCAAACGCAGCTTCGACCCGGACAACGTGTTTCGATTCCCGCAGGGGATCTCCCCCGCATAGTGCCCCTCTATGGAGAACAATCATGGCGGATTCCAACAGCTACCTCTTGCGCAGTGACGACGGCCAGATGTATCGCGTGACCAAGGATCAACTGGCACAGTACAAAGTCGGGCCGGCCGATCCTGCCAATCAGAAAGCGGCCCAGCTCGCGCAGATGCACGACGCGGCCAAGAAGGCCGTCGCCCCCGTCACGGCGGATCTCATCTGCTTTCTCGCCCTCCGGGAGGTCGGCGGTCCGCCGAAGAAGTAGCGGGTCGGTGACGGACCGGTGATGATCCCACTCGACCGGTCGGTCGGCAAGCGGTTCCGCTGCGGCACCCACCGCTCCCGCTCCGCCCGGGAGACCGTCGAGCGGGTCGAACGCGTGGCGCCGGCGCTCGGTATCACCCGCGTGGCCAACGTCACCGGCCTGGACTTCATCGGCATACCGGTCGTCACGGTCTGCCGGCCGAACGCGCGATCCCTGTCGGTCTCTCAGGGAAAGGGCCTGACGCTGGATGCCGCCAAGGCGTCGGGCCTCATGGAATCGGTGGAATTGTTTCACGCCGAGCGGATCGCCGCGCCGGTCCGCTTCGCGTCCTATGACGAGCTGAGCCTGAGGCAAACCGTCGTCGACGTATCCCGCCTCCCCCGCCCGCGGGAGAGCCCGTTTCACGACCACCTGCGCATTCTCTGGCTCGAGGCCCTCGACCTGATCTCGGACCGTTCGGTGTGGATTCCCTTCGAGCTCGTTCACCTCGACTGTACCAGGCCCGCGCCACCGGGGTCGGGATCCTTTCGAAGCTCCTCCAACGGGCTCGCCTCCGGGAATGATCGGTGGGAGGCGATTAATCATGCCATCTGCGAGGTCCTGGAACGGGATGCGTTGAGCCGGTTCGGCGCCCTGTCGGCGGACCAGCAGGATGCCCGCCGAGTCGATCTCGCCACCGTCGACGACCCCGGGTGTCGCGACTTGCTCGCGAGATACGAGGCGGCGAATGTGTTCGCGGCGGTGTGGGACACGACCGGACCAACCGGGGTGGCATCGTTCCTCTCCGGCATCGCGGTCGACGCCGACCGGTCGGTTCCCGGATCGCGGCTGTACTACGGGATGGGGTGCCATCCCGGCCGGGGGATCGCGCTGAGCCGCGCCCTGACCGAGGCGGCCCAGGGTCGCCTGACCATGATCAGTGGATCCCGGGACGATGCGGTTCGGACCCTCTATGTCCTGGCGGCGGACGCCGACCGCGCCTCGCGGGAGCGCGACCGATTCGATC
>JAYUAL010000214.1:0-4679 GCA_043741355.1 Gemmatimonadales bacterium
ACCTGCAGTGTCAGGACATTGCCGCCGGTGAGGCCGGTGTCCACGACGCTGAGCCGCTGCATGGTGCGGGTCAGGAGACCGGCGCCGGTCAGCAGCACGACCGAGACGGCGATCTGCGCCACGACCAGGGTCTGCTGCAGCCGCTGGCGCTTGACCCCGCCGGTGGTCCGCTTGCCACCGAGGGCCAGGGTTGCGCCGAGGGCATGCTCCCTGGCGAGCTTCGGCGCATAGGAAAGGAGCAAGGCGACCAGGAGGGTGAGCCCCAGGGTGAACGCGAGGACCACGCCGTCGACCCGGATTTCGCCGGCCCGGGGGCTCATGCGCCCGGCGAAGGCGGCCAGCATGCCGACGCCGCCGAAGGCGAGCAGGAGTCCTAACCCGCCGCCCAGCAGAGCCAACACGAGGTTTTCCGCCAGCAGGAGCCTCCGGAGCCGGGCGGTGCCCGCGCCCAGCGCCGCGCGCACCACCAGCTCGTGCTCCCGGCGCACGCTGCGCATGAGGGTCAGGTTGGTGACATTGGCGCAGGCGATCACCAGGACGAAGGCCGCGGCGCCCATCAGGAGCCAGAGGGTGAGCCGGGCCTTCTGGCCCAGGACTTCCTGGAACGGTGTGAGCGTCACCCGGTAGCCCGAAGCGGCGTCGTAGGCCTCGGGGTAGTCCGCGTGCACCCTGGTGGTGATGTCGGACACCTCGGCGCGGGCCCGGGCGGTCGTGGCGCCGGGGGCGAGCCGGGCGATCATCTGGGTCATCCGGTGGGTGCGCCCGGTTACCATCATGGCCGAGACGTGGTGCTCGCTGTTCACCATGTTCATGAGCGCGTCCATGCGCTGCGGGAAGGCCGGCGCGGCCTGCAGCACGCCCACGACGGGGACGGCCTTCCCGTTGACATGCAGCGACGTGCCCATGATGGCGCTGTCCCCGCGGAAACGCTTCTGCCAGTACTCGTAGGTCAGCATCATCACCGGCGCGGCACCCGGCCCGTCGTCTCCCGAGTTGAAGGCACGGCCCAGCACCGGGGAGAGCCCCATCACGGAGAAGTAGTTCCCGGTGACCAGGCCTGCGTCGATCCGCTCGGCTTCGCCCCCCTCGACCATTGTGAAGGTGAGGGGTGAGTATTCGGCGATGCCGCCCAGGGTCTTCGAGGCGGTCCGGAAATCTCCGATCTCGGGGACCGAGAAGGCGATGTTCTCGCCACCGGGTCCCTGGATGGACTGGCGGAGGAACACCAGCCGGTTGCCGTCGCGGTGGGGCAGAGGCTTGAGCAGGACAGCCCGGACCACGCTGAAGATGGCGGTGTTGGCGCCGATGCCGAGGCCCAGGGTAAGGACCACGGCGGCGGCGAAACCCCGTGCGCGGGAAAGACTTCGAAGGGCGTAGCGCAGGCCGAACATGAGGCATTTCTCCGGTGGGTGAACCGTGGCTCTATCTGTTCGACGAACCGGGGCCCGCGGAATCGACCCGACGTGCGAGCCGCCGAACCACGGCGGGACTAGTGAGCTCCCTGAGGGCGTCTTTCCCCACCCACCGCGCCGCGGCCTCCGGTGATTCCGAAAGCCGGCGGGCCACGGTCACCGCGGCGGCGTTGAGCGCGGCATTGCGTTTGCCGATTGCGCGCAAAGCCATGTTGACGGCCTTCTTGACGAAGTGCCGTTCATCGACCGCCCCGCGCTCGACCAGGCGCAGCCCCCGGGCAAACGGCGCATCGCCGGCGCGTTTGTCGTGCACGGTGAGACTCCACAGCAGCGCAAAGGCTGTGCGCTTGACGAACTCGCCGGGCTGGTCGCTCCACTGCGCCACCTTGGCCCAGGCGTGCGGCGTGCGGTCCCACAGCGCAAAGCACAAGGTATCGCAGATGGCCCAGTTGTCGAAATCCCTGACCCAGCGGTCCATCTGCGCGGGCGTGACGCGCGCCGGCTCGTCGACATACGCAGCCAGCATGCGGGCCTCGTACCGGCCGGTGGCCCAGAGCGCCGCGGCGAGCCGGTGGTTGCGGCCGAGGAGCTTGGCCAGCTTCTGGATATTGGCCATCGACACGCCGAACGCCTTATCCGAGGGGATGGCGTACCGCGCCATGCCCTCACGGCCCCGCTTGGTGCCCTTGCGCTTGAGCCAGGTGAGCGCCGACTGGACCGGTTCCGCGGTCGACTTCATCCCTGCTCGTACGCCTGCTGCAGGAGCTTGATGTCGGTTGTGCGCATTTGCGACATCGCCTGCATGACCCGGCCTGCTTTCGCGCGATCCTTGTCCCCCGCAATCGGCCCAGGGTTGCCGGGATGATCTGCCACGAGAGGCCATACTTGTCTTCGGCCTTGCCGTCGAACCACAGGAACGGGGTGATCCTTTTCATTGCGCTACCCTCCGCAGATACAAGTCGAGACGATCGTAGCTCTGGGCCGCGCCTTCCTTCATCCCGGTCTGGAGCGCCGCGTCGCGGGCCTCCTTCGAGGGGTAGAGAATCGTCTGGGTGGCCGTCGTCTTGCCATCCTTCTCGGCGAGGGTCAGCGTGTTGATCGTCTCCGGCCACTCGGGGCCCCACTTTTCGGTGGAGACCAATCGCTCCGGCGGCGTAACTTCCCGGTATGTGCCGTTCATCGCCATCTCGGTACCGTCGGCCTTGCGCCAGACGAAATGCCAGGCCCCGCCCGCACGGAGGTCGATTTCGCAGACCGGCATGGTCCAGCCCTCCGGACCGATCATCCAGTGGGGCACATGCTCGGGATTGGTCCAGGCCTCGAAGACCAGCCGGCGCGGGGCGTCGAAGACGCGGGACATGGCTACTTCGCAGTCGCTGGGGGTCGTGACCTGCAGCGTTCCGGGCATCGGTGCTCTCCTCTAGGACTTGGCGTGGTCACGCTTCTTCTCTTTGGTCTTGAGCTCCTCGAGCAGGGCATCGAGGCGTTTGAAGTTGGCCTCCCAGATCTTGCGGTAGCGCTCCAGCCACTCGGTCGCCTGCGCGAGCGGCCTGGCCTCGAGCCGGCGGGGCCGCCGCTGCGCGTCAATGCCGCGCGAAACCAGCCCGGCGCGCTCCAGCACTTTCAAGTGCTTGGAGATCGCGGGCTGGCTCATGGCGAAGGGCTCGGCCAATTCGGTGACCGACGCTTCACCCGCGGCGAGCCGGGACAGGATGGCCCGACGGGTCGGGTCCGCCAGCGCCGCGAATACCGCGTCGAGGCGATCGGGGGTCAGGCGTTCATAACCCTTGAGTTGCATAACCATAAGGTAATGTATGCGGTGACAACACGCCCGTCAAGACCCCCTGGACGGGTCAGGACTCAGAATTCACGGGACTGCGGGGCGACTCAGAACCTGAGATGTCCGGCGACCCCGAGCCTGGGCGTCTGGCCACCGGACACGACCGGGACGATCTGCAGCCGGGGAGCCGCGCTCGCCGCGGACCTGGGCCGCGCGAGCAACGCGCGCCCGCCGAGGACTGCGGATGCCGCTCCAAGCACGATGTTCCACATGCCGATCGACTGGTTCTTGAAACCTTGCTCGTCGATCCTGGAAACGCCCAGCGCCATGGTGAGGCCGCCGACGCCGAGTCCGAACATGCCCCGCCAGCGGTGGATGGCAACCCGGTCCAGGGAATGCGCGTTCCAGGCCAGCGAGAGGCCGGACAGGACGCCGAGGGTGCCGCTGGCGAAGGCGTAGCCGGCCGTAATGGGCGGGGCCTTCGATGGGGCCGGATCGTCGGGAATGGTGCAACACGGGTTGCCCGGGTAGGACGGCTGAATGCGCGCGGCTTCCGCGACGGTGAGCCCATGATCGGTGAGCCACTGCGCCAGACCGGGTTCATCCACCAGGTCGGGGACGTAGCCGTTGTTGCGGGTGCGGGCGACGTGGTCCGTGATATCACCGCGGCCCGACGCGGCGATCAGGAAAGCCATGGCGCAGAGATACCCGCGGGAATCGCGGAAGATCGGAACCGACGTCCCGGGGACCATGTCGTTGCGGGGAAACTCGCCCCGCGCGGCGTAACGACGGAGCTGGGCGATCTGCTCGGCGCGGGCCTCGCGTCGGGCGGGGGCGAGGGCCGACACGTCCCGGGCGAGCAGCTCCCGCTCCACTTGGGTGAAGTGGGCCCGAAGCCGGACCGCCTCCGTCCGCTCGAAGGCGCTCCAGCCGGTTCGATCCGCCCCGCTCATCTGCCATCCCAGCACCATAGAACTGGACAACGCGATTACCGCGACTACCCGGCTCGAGCGCATGGGCCCCCCTGATCAAGGGTTCGGCGTGCAAAGGTTATGGGGAGACTCGGGGCAACCGGCGTGCCCTGGTGGAGGCCGGTGCGGGGCTTGGACTTGGCTCGCCGCGGGAGGGACACCAGGCGGGTTAGTCTGACACGAGCGGCAGGGATATGTGTCAGTTCGTCATGCGAGGCAACACTGAACGGGGTCCTGGAGTCCGAGCCGTGGGCGGAGCTCTGCCATAGACATGGGCGACAGGCTGAGTCGGGGCGACTCGCGGCGAGAGCGGCCCCGTCATCCCCCCACAGAATTGCGATCACGACAGGTGTTGCCCGTCTGCCGAGGCGGTTCTTGTGGAGCTCTCGAAGGTCAGGTGCCGCGGGTCTTCTGGCGGATTCGTAGACCGCGACCTCGACACCCATCGCGGATCGCGGTTCGCCAGAAATGTAGTGAGCTTGTCACTCCAGCGGTGCGTGCCGCCCCCGCGCCGTC
>JAYUAL010000215.1:0-1900 GCA_043741355.1 Gemmatimonadales bacterium
CCCGATTGCGGCTCCCAGCTCGAGTACGCCGAGGGCTGCGTCAAGTGTCATGTGTGCGGGTTTTCCGAGTGTGGCTGATGGCTGGTGAACGGTAGGCTGGGAGTGGGGAGTGGCCGCCTCTTGGCTGAGCACCCCCCGCTCGCTGCTCCCTGCTTGCCGCGGTACGCGCCCCCGGACTCGACATCCGGGGGCGTTGTCTTTCCCGGCGCGCTGGCGCGAAACGGTCCGGCCTTGGATGTTTAGGGCATGACCCTCCCAGACGCGCGCGCCGGGACCCTCCCTCCCGACCTGAACGCGTTCCTCACCCAGCTGTCCGTCGCTCTCCACAAGTATCGCGCCTACCCGGCGGGTCACCCGATGCGCTCGGACGCCCGCGACATGATTCTGGGCCAGCTCGCAAAGACGCTCGACACGCGGCCGATCCTGCGCATCGCCGTCGCGCGGCGCCACCTCCTGGTCGACGATGCGGCGAGCGATCCCTCACAGCCGGTGCTGGGCGAGCTGGCTGAGCGCCTGCATCGCCGCCAGGTCGGCGCGATCGTGCTGCGGAAGGGCCTCGGCGCCCGAGACCTGGAAGCCGCCCTCGAACGGCTGAACGCCGACCCGCGCCGGCTGGCTCCGGAAGCGGTCGCGCAGCCGGAGCGGATCGGCGAGCACCTCGAGATCCTCCCGTTGTCGTACACCCATCTCGTCATGGCAGGGCAGGAAGGCGGCGCTCCCGCGGCGGACTCCACCGACGAGCTGTGGGCCGAGCTCGCCCGGCTCACTGCCGCACCCGCGGCGGCGATCGGTGGGGGCGGGGCGCGGGCCATCGGCGCAGCGCTTCTTTCCTCGAGAGGAAATCCCTCGACTCGCGGGGCCATCGCCAGGACGCTGGAGCGTTTTGGGCGAGCTTCGGTGGGGGGGTCGGGGGCGCCGGGGATCGCCGCCCGCCAGGAGCTCCGGGAAATGCTTGATGGAATTCCTCCCGGCGAGCTCGCCTCGTTACTCGGCATCGACCTGGCGCGACCCGGCGCGATCGGTCAGCTCATCGAGGCCGCGGAGTGGCTTCCGTTGTCGGCGCTGACCAATCTGGTGGAATCGGCGGCGGCGATTTCGGGTCAGCCGGTGTCCCATGTCCTGCTGCGGCTCCTGCGGAAGCTCGGCAACAACTCCGCAGCCACCCCTGAGAGCGATACCGAGGTCGACCACGGCACTCGCGAGTCGATTCAGGGGCTGCTCCGCAGCTGGAACCTCGCCGATCCAAATCCCGGTGAGCACACCCGCCTGCTCGAGGAGCTGAGCCGACGGGATCGCGGGACCGTGCTCCCGGACGGCGCGGCGTTGACCGAACCGGAGCGGGTGGTCCGTATGAGCCTCGAGGTCGGTGTGACGGGTCCCTTGGTTCTTGAAGCGGTGGATGGCATGATCGAGTCCGGTCAGCTGGGAACGCTGCTCGGCCTGGTGGATGTTCCTGAGACCAATCCCGCGGCGGCGGCCACCTGGGCCCACCTCATCGATCCCGCCACCCTGCGGCGCCTGCTGCTGGAAGAACCGGTCGATCACGGCGCCTGCACCCGAATCCTCGCCAGGGTCGGCCTGGACTCGGCCGAAGGTCTGCTGGACTCGCTCACGATCTCCGAGTCGCAGGATACTCGCCGCCTCATCCTTCATCGGCTGTCCGAGCTGGGCCCCGACGTGGGGCCGCTTCTGATCGCCCGGCTCGACGCGGCCCCGTGGTATCTCCGCCGGAACCTGCTCGGACTGCTGGCCGATCTGCCCGGCGTCCCGGGGGGATTCACGGCCAGACGCTACGCCGATGAAGCCGAGCCGCTGCTCCGCCTCGAGGCCCTCCGGCTGATGCTCCGCTCGGAGACGGACCGTGAAGACGCGTTGCATCGGGCGCTGGGCGATCCCGATG
>JAYUAL010000216.1:0-1900 GCA_043741355.1 Gemmatimonadales bacterium
GGCGTGGTGATGTTGAGCACGCCGAAGAAGGCATTGGCCCCGTAGAGCGCCGAGCCCGGACCCCGCACCAGCTCCATCTTGGAATACTCGTCGGTCGGCACCGCGAGCGCGTTCCACTCCTGCGAGCCGAGGAAGGCGATCGCGAGATCGCGCCCGTCCTGCAGCACCAGGACGCGGCGGTTGAGCGAAGAGTTGAATCCCCGGGCATTGACGTTGAAATCGTTCATGCCGCTCTGGGTGATGTCGACGCCGGGCACCTCGCGCAAGGCCAGCGGGGCTTGCCCGGTGAGGCCGGTGGCCTGAAGCACCCGCGGCTCGACGATCGAGAAGGCCGCCGGCGCCTCGACCGAGCGCTCCGGCACCTTGGAGACCCCGGTCACCTGCAGCTCCGAAAGCTGAATCGGCAGCTGCTCCATCCTGGCGTCTGCGGTGGTGACCCCGCTCGCGGCGACGTTGGCCTGGACCTCGGTGGGCCGGTAGCCGAGCCATCGGAAGACCAGCGTCTGCGGCCCGGTGGGAGCCCGGTCGATCGTGTAGACGCCGCGCGTGTTGGTGGCCGCCTTGATCGTGGTGCCGTTCACAGTAACGATCACGCCGGCGAGCGGCTGACCATTACCGCTCTGGGTGACCGTGCCCTTGACGGTGCCCGACCCCTGCTGCGCCGCGACCGGCGCGGGAGCGAGGAGAAGGCCACCCGTCACGAGAAAGAGACCGGCGCGAGTCCGGGCCAACAGCGAGGTCAGAAGACGCATGAGGCGAGCCTTGTCGTGGGTGACGGAGGTTCTGGTGCACATCTATAAATCCGGAGGCCGCTTAAAGTGCCTCTTTCCGGTGCCGAGCGGAAGTCCCCGACGGGCTCAGTTCCCCGTAATGGCGAGACGCTCGATGCGCACGCCGCCCCGGGGTCCCGGGGCCGTCCAGGCCAGGAAGAGGTTGTCGCCGGACAGGGCCATTCGCGCGAACCCCGCCTGACGGGTCCGCGGGGCTGAGCCGACCGTCCACTGATTCTGGACCCGGCCGTCGGCATCGATCCGCTTGATGCGCCATTCCGCCTGGTCGCCCACGATCTCGAGCCATGCCACCAGCGCCGACCCATCGGGCAGCAGCTCGATGTCGGCGCGGCCGAGCGGATTCCCGTCGTCCACCTGCATCGGCGCCCCGAACGAGGCTCCCGCATCGCTCGAGCGGGCGAGCTTGACCCGCGGTGTGCCATCCGCTCCGGTGAACCACGCCACCGCCGCACCCCGGCCGATCGCCGCAACCGCGGGACCATTCACCGGGCAGGCCGTATAGACCCAGCCGTCCGCGGCTACCCGGACCGGGGAGGTCCAGCGGCCGTCCACTTGTCGCACTGCTGAGATGTCCCGAATCTCCTGGTCGGTCCGATCGCGGTAGACCACGAGCAGCCCCTCGCTGGTTCGGGTGATCGCCGTCTGGCAACAGTCGCAGGTACGCCGGTCCAGGATCGCTTCGCCGATGACCCGTCCCGCCCGGTCGACAGCGCCGGCAACGATCGACATCGGCCCAGGCACCGAATCCGCCATCTGCCGTCCGTCCAGCCATACCAGATCGGCGCCGCCCTTGGCGCGGGCCAGCATGGCGACGAATCCGTGCTCGGTGGGGGAGCGATCGGTGTGGGGAGTGACCGGCGCGCTCCAGGTCTTTCCCTGGTCGGCCGATACGACGAGCTGGATGTGATAGGCGTAGCTTTTCGCCGCCGTTTTCTGGAGCCAGTGCACCAGCCAGCGGCCATCCGATGTCTTGATCGCGGACGGAAAGTCGGCCCAGTTGACGAAAAAATCATCCCGCTCGGCGACGGTCACCGCGGGGCTCCATCGACCCCCCGAGCGCTCGGCGATCCTTAGCGCCCGACGCTCCCCATCCCGCCGTTCGAACCAGG
>JAYUAL010000217.1:0-1899 GCA_043741355.1 Gemmatimonadales bacterium
GCGACGGGCGGCACATTTCAATTCGCGGTGGTGGGACGCCGGTCTGACGGGACCACGGTGCCGGTGCCCGGCGGGTTCGCGGCCACCGGCGGGCAAATCTCGGCCACCGGTCTGTTCACCGCGGGGCAGGTAAGCGGCGACTTCCGGGTCTGGTTCACGCACCAGACGGCGAGCTTCTCGGATACCAGCCGGGTGATGATACAGGTGCCGCCTCCCCCTCCGCCGCCGCCGCCGCCGCCACCGCCCCCCTTAGGCCCGGTAGGTCTCAACGCGGCATTACCGTTGCTTTTTCCGGCCAACAACCCGTGGAATCAGCCGGTGGACACGGCGCAGGTGGATCCCAATTCCGACGCGATCGTGAACCTGATAGGCGCCGGCAAGCCATTCCACCCTGATTTCGGCGCCAATTGGAATGGCGGCCCATTCGGGATTCCCTACTTCGTCGTGTCGGGAACCCAGGCGAGGGTAGCGGTGTCGTTCGACTATGCCGACGAAAGCGACCCGGGGCCCTATCCGATTCCCCCCAACGCCCCGATCGAAGGCGGCGCCTCCTCGAGCGGCGATCGCCACGTGCTGCTCGTCGACCGGGATGCCTGGAAGCTCTACGAGTTGTTCGCGGCGTACCCGCAGCCCGATGGCTCCTGGCGCGCGGGCTCGGGTGCGGTATTCGATCTCGGCTCCAACGCCCTTCGGCCGGCCGGCTGGACGTCGGCGGACGCGGCGGGCCTTCCGATCCTGCCGGGATTGGTGCGCTATGACGAGGTGGTCGCAGGGAACATCGCTCACGCCCTGCTGTTCACCGTGGCGAGAACTCAGCGCGCCTACATTCCCCCGGCGCGCCACTGGGCCAGCAGTGACGCCAATCCGCTCCGCCCGCCAATGGGCATGCGGGTCCGGCTCAAGAGCTCCTTCAACGTCTCGGGTTACCCCACACGGGTGCAGGTTATTCTTCGAGCGCTGAAGAAATACGGGATGATCGTCGCCGACAACGGCAGCGACTGGTATCTGAGCGGAGTGGCGGACGCGCGATGGAACGACACCGAAATCAATACGCTGAAGCAGCTCAAGGGCGGCGACTTCGAGGTCGTGCGGATTCAGGGCATCGTCAATCAATGAGACTCGGCGTGGTCCTCTTCCTCGGGGCCGGGGTCGCCGCGAGCTGCGCCAGGCACTCTCCGCTCTTTTCACCCGCGCCGCGCGACCTGGCGTGGGTCGCTCCGGACAGCTTCCTCGTCGCCTTCGAAACCAGCCGAGGCCCTTTCACCGTCGCGGCGCACCGAGACTGGTCGCCGCTCGGGGTGGACCGGCTCCATTTTCTGGTCACCCACGGCTACTACGACGGGGCGCGCTTTTTCCGCGTGGTACCAGGCTTCGTAGTCCAATGGGGGATCTCCGGCAATCCGGCGCTCTCGGCGGTCTGGAGCGATCGGAACCTGCCCGACGAGCCGGTCCGGCAGAGCAACACGCGGGGCCGCTTGTCCTACGCCCGGAGCGGGCCCAACACCCGTTCGGTCCAGCTCTACGTCAACCTCGGCAACAATCCTCGACTCGATACCACCAGTACCTTTGGATTCCCTCCGCTCGGCGAGGTGGTGACCGGACTCGGCGTGGTTGATTCGATGTACGCGGACTACTCCTGCCGGCGGGAGAGCCAGGGAACCTGTCCGTCCCAGGACTCCCTCGAGGCCAAGGGCAACGGGTACGCCGAACGGGTCTACCCCAAGCTCGATTTCATCAAGCGGGCCAAGGTGGTTCGGGAATGGAAGAAGGGGGTGCCGCGCTAATCCTACAAGCTGTCTCCCTAACTACTCGTCCAGCTGCGGGGCCGCACCGCCATGGGGCCCCTTCCACGACTCCCAAGTAAGACCGCAGCGGTCCACGAAATACGCCGTCGGATGA
>JAYUAL010000218.1:0-1897 GCA_043741355.1 Gemmatimonadales bacterium
CGCAGCAGCCCGAGCTGCAGTTGCGCGATGCCTCGAATAATCCCGTGAGTCAAAGCGGGGTGGTGGTCACCGCAGCCATAGCCTCGGGCGGCGGAACCCTGGGCGGAACAGTAACCGCCACCACCAGTCCGGCCGGCGCGGCAACGTTCAGCAATCTCTCGATTACGGGAACGACGGGACCGCGAACCTTGAGCTTTACATCAGGGACACTGACCGGAGCGACGTCCGGAACCATCGACGTCAACTCCCCGGGAGCGACCAAGCTCGGCATTACCACCCAGCCCCCGGGGGCGGCGGCGAGCGGATCGACCCTCGCGCCCGCCCCGGTAGTGCAGCTGCAGAACGCCGGCGGAGGCGCGGTGGCACAGGCCGGCGTAACGATCACCGTCGCGCTGGCGAGCGGCAGCGGAACCCTGGGCGGCTCCCTGTCCGCCAATACCGACGCGACCGGGAAAGCCACCTTTACCGGCCTCTCGATTACCGGTTTGGTCGGGAATTATACGCTCGGCTTTACGTCGGCGGGCATTACCGGAGCCACATCCAGCACGATCGCGCTGACCGCCGGGCCGGCCACCAGGCTCACCATCACGACCCAGCCCTCTGCCAGCGCCCAGGACAGCAAGACGTTCAATCAGCAGCCGGTCATCCAGATCCGCGATGCCGCCGGAAACCCCGTAGGCAGTGGGTGGCGCATTCGTGAGCGCGGCCATTGACTCCGGGCCAGGTACCATCGGCGGGACGACGATTATCATGACCAGCGGCGCGGGAACCGCTGCCTATTCCAACCTCAGGATCAACGGAGACGGAACGTTTACGCTGCGGTTCACATCGCCCGGCCTGACCCTGGTGATCTCGAGCAGCATTGTCGTGAACTGAGCGGCCGCGCCAAGCGCGACCACTCCTTCAGGAGCTACATCCCCGGAGTGAACATGATGTGCGCCTTGGGAGTGCCCGGCCACATGATCCAGGGCAGCGTCCCCGACGGTTTCTCGGCGAGCCCGGTCGAGGCGCCAGTGGCCGAAGGGATGTACACCACGTAGAGCGCCCTCGCGCCGGTGATTTCGTGCTTGGCCGGATCGAAGCTGCCCCCGAACAGCTGGTAGAGCGTCGCCGGAGACGTGGGCATCGGCAGCTTCCCTTCCCGCACCTCCCGGAACCGCACCGTATCCACCTGCCCTCCCGTGACGCCGGAGGCGCGGAGCGCGCGCCCGCGGGCCATGAACGGCTCCATGCTGTTGTGGTAGCAGGCAACATGGAACTGCTCTCCCTTCGGGTCGTTGGCCAGACAGGTCATGTTGCCTTTGCCCTCCCGGAGCGGGACCAGCTTGCCATCGGCGCCGTAGCCGAGCACCGTGGCGTCCGCCCGGAGCGGCGCGGGCATGGCCAGCACCGCCGCGGCGATCTGCTGTTCGGCCGGCGGCGTCTGGGCGGCCAGCGGCGCCACCGCGGCGAGCGATAATCCTGCGGCGAGTCGAATACGCATGAAATCCTCCTTAGAGAGCTTCGTAGGAGCAGCCCAGCTCCTGACAGAGACCAATGAGCATGGTATGCGCCGGCACCACGATTACCCCCGGGTTGAGTCCGGCACGAAGCACTGGGTACAACTCCGCGGGGGGGCGCTTGACGGCGGCGCCGATCCGCGCGGCCACGCCAAGCAGCGAATTGTTGCACTGCCAGAAAATGACTCCGCGTTCCTGGAGAGGGCGCACCCCGGCCCCAATGAACGGAGCCGACTCGCCACCGTCCATGAAGGTGTTGCGCATTGCCGGCTTGCCGGTGTCGGGGTCGTTCACCTTCCAGAGCTCGCCGATGGGGTACTTCTGGTAGAGGGCGTCCGACGCATTGATCGGGAAGGCGTGCCCGCCAATGCCGACGACGGCGCTCAGGTCCTTGCCGC
>JAYUAL010000219.1:0-4667 GCA_043741355.1 Gemmatimonadales bacterium
GGTCACCTGCACCCCGAGCGCGATCGGGTCGAAAGGCTTCCGCACGAAGGCCACGGCCCCGAGCGCCAGGCACTCGGATTCGACCCAGTCCTCGCTGGACGCCGAAATCACCACCACCGGCAACGTCGCGGTGAGCGAATTCTTCCGCAGACTGGCCAGGACCAGGCGGCCGTCCAGATCCGGCAGGCCCACGTCGAGCAACACCAGGTCGAGTCTCCGGCGGGCGAGCGCGTCGAGAATCGCGAGCGCGGTCGTGGCCACCAGCACGTGGCGGCCGGGCTGCGCGAGAAGGGCGACCATGAGTCGGGTAAGCGCCGGATCATCGTCGACTACGAGGATGGACTGCTGCCGCTCGACATGGACCCGTGCGGCCAGCATGGCGTTGAGGAGAACGTCCGCCGCCTCGGGCAGGACCGCGGGCTCCGCCGTACGAACCCCGCGAGCCGCCTCCAGGATCGACAGAAACCCGTGCTGCTCGCTGGAGCGCTCCAGCATTTGCGCCAGACGCAGGATCGTGAGGCAGGCCGCCGGCTGGGTCGCGAGCGCCGCGCGCGCGACCTCCAGCGCATCGATGTGCGGCGCGAGTGAACGCACGAACGGATCGGTCCGGTCTCCGGAGGTGCCCGGAGGGCTCACGGCTTGGATGGGCGGGCCACCGGCCCCGTGATCGAGCGAAAGGTTTCTTTCATCGTCGCGAACTGCGGTTTGATTTCTTCGTGGAAGGTCGGGACTTCCCAGGTCTTCCAGGTCCATTTGAGCGGAGACCCGCAGCCCAGCAGGGCACCGCCCGACCCGGGAGACCGCGGATCGTAGCTCTGAACTACGAAGCGGAAGCCTTCGGTTTCCGAGCTTGCGGGTCCGGTACCGCCCTCTTCCATGCCCGACAGCACCAGGCGCGAAGACGGATCGGTCACGTGCAGCATGCCCCAGGGAATCCGTGCCTCGATGACGCCGGTCCGCGGGTCGGCATACCAGTCGGCCAGCGTGGTTTCGGATTGCGGGGCAAACTTGAGCTTGTTCCGCTCGTAGACTTCACGGAGAAACACCGTGCCGTCGCGTCCGACCCGGCCGCGGTTTGTTTCCACCCGTAGCGAATCCCACCGGAGATCGTCGTGCGCGACCGATTTCCAGGGGCGGTTGTAGACCTGCATCGCCTGGGGCGGCACGCTCCCCGGCAAGGGCACCGTACGGTAGAGGCTATAGGGCCGGTCCACCAGCAGGTACCCGCGCTCAGGGCCGCCCAGGTCGACGACGAACTCCAGACCGGTGCTACAGCGGGTGCCGGTATAGGGCAGGGTCTTCCCGCCGAGATCGGCTCGGTACGTGTCGATGCCCACCAGGTAGCGCCCCCGTTTCCAGTCGATGGCGCCGACATCGAGCCGGAAATAGACGTAGGCCTCATTCGAGGTAACCCGGAAGTCCCGGATGGTGAGCGGGGGCGCCAGGGTCCCGGCCTCGATGGGCCAGTTGCGTCCGCGGGTGCCCCAGTCGTCCGGCGCGCCGTCGATGCCGATCGCCGATTCCTTCGGGCCCGCCCGCATCGCCACCACGCCGTAGTTCTGCTCCGCGTCCAGCGGGTTGAGCCAGAGCCGGTTCCGCTCCAGCGGCTGCTCGAAGTCGATCACGATCCAATTCTTCTTGAACCACTCGTCGATCATCTCGAAGAGCACCGCGCCGGCCGCGCCCGCGGCGTGAATGTCCCGGGTGAGCCGGGCATTGACCTCGGCCTGCGCGGCTTCCGAGTGCCCGCCGTGGTTCCAGCCCTGGGGCTGGACGTGGGCATTCCCGCGGGACGAGGGAACCCCGTATTCCGAGATCATCACCGGCATGTCGCCATGATGCTCCACCAGCTCGCGCAGGTACCCGAAGTAGCTGCTGGGCCCGTCGCGCGAGCGGGCCTTCGCGTAACCCGGGTCCAGCACCAGGAAGTCGGGATAGTACGGGTAGGCGTGATACGAGGCGAACGACCCCGCCGGATTGGCCGGCGTGGCGCGCATCTTCACGGCATCGAGCCCGATGGCGTCGTTGTCGAACTCACGCGGCGTCTCGGGCAGGAGCCATTTGCGCAGCATCGACTCCTCCTTCCCGGTGCTCTCCGTCGGGTGCGACAGCGGATCGAGGGTCGGCCAGTTGGTGTAGGCCACTGGACGAATGGTGTTGTAGGTGTCGACCTCGTAGCGGAGCAGATACTCGCACTCCTCGGTCAGCCAGACCTCGGTGGCATTGCCGCTCACAATCTGCAGGTAGCGGCCCTGGAACGCCGTGAGCGCCGGATGCGCCTCCGAAAAGGCCACTACGGAATAGGGCTCCCACTCCCGCCCGATGATGTAGGCGATTACCCAGCGGGAGATGTCGGCGGTGTAGACGCCGGCCGAGTGCCCCGGTCTCGGCGCGATCACCGCGTACCCATGCAACAAGTCGACCACTCGCCGGGCTTCTGACCGGAAGTCGGCCCGCCAGGCGGGGTCGTCGTAGCGCTCCTCCAGGTCACCCGGAGGGAGCTCGGTCCACACCCCGTGAATGACCCACAGCGGCGCGGCCGGGTGGGCCAGGTTCCATTGCTGCACTGCGCGGTAAAAATGCGGCGGATGAACGGTGTAGACCCGGATCGTGTTGGAACCCATCTCCGCCGCGAGCGCGAGCCATTTTTCGTAGGTGCCGTCATCGGGCGGAAATTCGGAGGGATGTTTGCCCGGCAACGCCGCACCGATGTTGACGCCCTTGAGCCATATCGGCGACCAGCCTCCCCGCCCGTCGGGCACCTCGAAGACCCGCCGCCCGGTCCGCGCGTCGACCCGGAGGGTGACCGCCCGGCGCCCCGCCGGCAGCTTCACGTCGGCGTAGGATTCCGGCAGGCGACCCAGGTACCAACGCACCAGCGAATCCTTGGGAAACAGTACCGCCGCCCGGCGAAAAGAGTCCCGCGCGCCCTTGGTGTCGCCCTGACGGTAAGCCGCCATGCCCATGCCGGTGAGCGCGTCGTACCCGTTGGGCAGCTCGGCCAACGCGCGGGCAAACAGGCTGCGCGCCTCATCGATGGCGCCCTGGCGCATGGCCACGTACGCCAGGCCGTTGAGCGCGCCGGGGTCCCTCGGGCACTGCGAGACCACCTCGCGGAATGCGGAATCGGCCCGCGCCACGCGCTCGCTGCGGTACGCTGCCCAAGCCGAATCCAGCGCGACGGCCGCGCCGGGCGGAAGGGGCACACAACCTGCAGCGGAGGGCCCCTGGAGCGGGTTCGGAAGTGCGGGAGGAGCGACGATCACGGCAAACGCCCCAAGGGACCGCAACCACCTCGAGAGGCACGCGCATGACGGCACGCCTGAAAAGAAGCGGCGCGGCGCTGATTGCGCTATGGGTCCTGCTCGGGAGCTTCGCCGCCGCACAGGCCCGTCCCATCGACGCGGTGATCCGGACCGGTGATTCGGCCTGGACCGCGGGCCGGTTCCCCGTCGCCCGGGAAGCGTATACCCGGGTTCTGGCGCTGGATTCCCTTACGTCGTCGCGCTCGGTCTACCGGCTGGCCGTGCTTCATAGCTGGGCCGGAGAGCTGAAACGGGCCGTCCCCCTCTTCGCCCTGTATGTGCGGCTGGAGCCTCGTGACGAAGAGGGCAGCATCGCGCTGGCCAAGGCCTACGCCTGGAACGGGAATACCGCGAGCGCAGTCGCGATCTATGACTCCATCCTCTCCCGGGATCGCACTTATCGCGACGCTGCGCTCGGCGCCGCGCGCGCGCTTGCCTGGGCCGGCCAATATGACGCCGCCCTGGCGCGTTACGACACGTGGCTGATTCAGAATCCCAGGGATATCGAAGCCGGGCTCGCCCGGGCCCGGAGCCTGGCCTGGGCCGGCCGGCTTTCGCAGTCGGAGCGGGCCTATACGGCGCTAGGCTCCGGAGGCGAAAACCTGGAAACCCAGAAGGGAATCGCCATGGTGGCCGCATGGCGCGGAGACCTCTCCCGCAGCGAGCGGCTCTGGCGCGGGCTCTCGGCCAAGGCGCCCAAGGACGCCGAGATCTGGGTCGGGCTCGCGCAGGTGCTCCGCTGGTCGGGCAGGAGCGAAGCGGCCCGGACCGCGCTGGAGCGCGCCCTCGGGGCCGACCCCGCCAATCCCGACGCCCGCGAGCAGATGCGATGGGTGAAGGCCGAGCTCGGTTGGACACTCGAGCCGGGGGGATTCACCATCTGGGACAGCGACAAGAACGAAAGCCGGCTGGTGTCGCTGGCAGCCAGCGTCCGGCCCGTCTCGCGCACCCGGTTTACGGTGATCGGCAGTTATCGCGACGCCCGGCTCGCCGCCACCAGGGGCAACTCCGCCACCGGGCGGGCGAGCCTCCGGATAAACGTGGGCAGTGTAGTCACCCTGACGGGAGACCTCGGGGCCGTGCGCACCAGCGCTGACCTGGGTACCTCGAAAAATGAACGGACGTTCCCGATCGGGGGCGCCCGAGCGACCACGCGATTCTCGTCCGGTTTCTCGATCGGCGGTGGAATCACCCGGAGTGTCTTCGACGAAACGGCGCGGTTGATTGTCTCGGGAATCACCGTGACCTCGTGGGCCGGGGAGGCCGATCTGAAGCTGCCCGGCCGGCTGGGTCTCGGGGCCGGCGGGGAAGTCGCGGATCTGAAGGGAGGCTCGGGTCCCAACCGGAGGCGCGCGGCCTTCG
>JAYUAL010000220.1:0-1883 GCA_043741355.1 Gemmatimonadales bacterium
CTCCAATCCCCGACCGACTCCGGCGAAGTGGGCTACCACGTCTATCCCACCGACGAGCCCGACAGCGGCGAGATCCCCGCGCTCCTGGCGCCGCCACCAGCTGCCGCCCCTCCCGCCCCGCCCACTGTGGAGACTCCGCTCCCGGTCCGTCGCAACGGCTCGCCGGCCACCGTGGCGGCGGTGGGTATCGGCATCCTTGGAGGTCTCCTGGTACTCTACCTCCTGCTGCGGCGCTGACAGCTTCGCCGATGTACGCCGAGTTCCGGCACCTCGATGGGGCGTTCGCGGGAGAGGTTCGGATCGTCCGCAAGGATTTCGCGACATTCGGCCGCCACCCTTCGGCGGACATCCGGTTCGACCCCGATCGTGACGTTGACGTATCCGGGCGCCACGCCGCCGTATTCCGCCAGAACGACCAGTGGGTGGTGCGCGACCTGGGCAGCACCAACGGCACCTGGGTCAACGGGGCCAGGCTCAAGGCGGACTACGCGCTTTCGCCCGAGGACGTGATCCGCTTCGGCGCGGACGGTCCGCGGCTGGCATTTCAGCTCCGCACCGGCGAGCCCGCCACGATTCCCTCGACCCAGGCCGCCGTCACCCGGCCCGCGACCCCCCGCCGCGCCGCCGCGTCGACCACCGGCAGGATTCGGGTCGAGGTGCGGCGCCAGACCACCGCCTGGAAGCGGGCAACATTTCTGGTGGCGGCGGTCGCGGGACTCGGAGTGTTGGGGCTGATCCAAATCACCCTGGTACACGACCGCGCAGCCGCCGAGGAACGGGACCGGCTCCTGGCCCGCACCGACACACTCCTCGCCCGGATGGAGACCGCCTCGAGCAGTGCGGCCACCCTGACCGCGGCGCTCCGCGAGGCGCGCGGAGAGACCCAGCGGCTCCGCGCCGCTCTCGGCCGGCGTGAGAACACCGCGCGTACCGCGGACTCGCTCTCCCGGGAGCTTTCCGCCAGCCTCGACCGCCACGAGGCGGTAACCCGCGCCGCGGAGCTCGACCTGGATGCCATCGCCCGGGCCAATGGCGACGCGGTCGGACTGCTGGTGAGCGAATTCCCGAACGGGCGCCGGGTGGCCGGAACCGGCTTCGCGGTCCGGGTTCGCGGTGACACCGGGTGGATTGTCACCAGCCGCCACCTCGTCGTCGATTCGACCGGACGGACCGCTACGCGGCTCGGCCTGATCTTCAACGGCTCGAGCCAGAATTTCCGGGCCGAGCTGCTCAAAGCGGCGGACTCGGCCGACCTGGCACTGCTGACCGTCCGAGTGCGCGGGGGGGTTCCGGTGGTCCGCGCGCTGACCCGGGGCGTCCGGCACGGCGAGCCGGTTGCCCTGCTGGGATTTCCGTTCGGACTGGATTTCCCGGTCGGCGGGGATTGGCGTCGGGTGGGAGTGCGGGTCAGCCGGTTCAGCGGCACCGTCCGGAGCGCCGGCCCCGACCGGCTCGAAGTGGATGGGTACGGTGTGAGCGGGTCCAGCGGCAGCCCGGTGTTCAACGCAGCCGGCGAGGTGGTCGGGATCGTTTTCGGCGGGGATCCGCAGTCGGCGGGGCGGACAGTCTACGCGGTGCCGGTGCGGGTGCTCGAGGAGTTGTTGCGCTCCGCTACGCCGGGGTAATGGTCCCGAGCACCCGGTGGGCCCGCGCACCGGTAGCGCGGGGCAGGTTGCCTGGCTGGCCGTGCACGGTGAGATAGCCCAGCAGCGCGAATGCCACCGCTTCCTTGGCATCCCCCGAAAAGAACAGGTCGTCGAATCGCCGGAGGCTGCGCTCCTGCTCGGCCAGCCGGGCGCCCAGCGCCCACCAGAGTCCGGGGTGGTGGCATCCGCCGCCGGAGGCGACGACCTCGGCCCCTCGGGGAGTCCAGCGCTCGATGG
>JAYUAL010000221.1:0-4637 GCA_043741355.1 Gemmatimonadales bacterium
TGATTGGGAACCCAGTCGAGGATGAGCTTCATCCCGCGGGCGTGTACTGCCCGGACCAGCGCCCGGAAGTCTGCCGCGGTGCCGAAGGCGGGGTTGATCGCACGGTAATCGCTCACCGAGTAGGGCGACCCCAGCGGCTCCTTCCGGTTCAGTACTCCGACCGGGTAGATCGGCATCAGCCAGAGGACATCCGCGCCGACCGATTGGAGGCGGCCGAGCCCGGCGGTCACGCCGCGGAGATTGCCGGCGGGCGAGAAGTCCCGGACGAAAACCTCATAGATTGCGCTGCGGGACACCCACGAGGTGTCCGGCGCCAGCCGGCTCTGGGGCGGGGCGGCCGCGGGGTACGCCGTCGCAAGGGAGAGGCAAGCCGCCATCGCGGCGAGTCGATTCCGCATCTGGAGTATTCCCGCAGGCAAGGGGGTGGTCCTTCGGCCAATGTAGCGGTCACGTCCAGCCGGCGGGAGGGAACCGGGAAATGCCCATGATCCGCACTGCAACGGCACTCGTGCTCGCGCTGGCCGCGCTTGCGGCGGGGCCTGGCCGCGCATCCGCCCAGCGGCAGCGCCTGTCCATGGATCCGGGGTGGCGTTTTACCCAGGGCGACCCGGCGGGCGCCGAGCGGCCGGGCTTCGACGACCACGGGTGGCGCCGCCTGGATCTGCCGCACGACTGGAGCATCGAAGGGACGCCGCGGGAGGACGCTCCGGGCGGCGGGCGCATGGGCTACTTCCCCTCGGGGCTCGGCTGGTACCGCAAGGCGTTCCGGGTGCCCGCCGGCCCGCGAGGCCAGGAAGCCTGGCTCGAGTTCGACGGCGTGTACATGAACAGCGACGTCTGGATCAACGGGGCGCACCTGGGCCGGCGGCCCTACGGGTACAGCAGCTTTGCCTACGACATCACCCGGCACCTCGTGCCCGGCAACAACCTGGTGGCCGTGCGGGTCGACAACTCGCTGCAGCCCAACTCCCGCTGGTACACCGGCAGTGGCATCTACCGGCACGTCTGGCTGACCCTGGTCGACCCGCTGCACGTGGCTCACTGGGGCACCTCGGTGACGACCCCGCGCGCGGACGCAGCCGGCGCCACGGTGATGGTACGCACCCGGGTCGAGAACGATTACCGCGTTGCCCGCCGTGGGGTGCTCCGCTCCGTGATGCTGGACAGCGCCGGGCTGGAGATAGCGCGAGCCGAAACCTCCTTTTCCCTGCCCGCCGGACAAACGATGGCGATCGAGCAGCGAATAGAGCTCCCGTCGCCCCGGCTTTGGTCGGTTGAAGCGCCCAACCTGTACGCGCTCCGCTCCGAGGTCTTCGCTCGCACGTATACCGCTGACATCGTCACCACCACGTTCGGGATCCGCACCATTGCCTACGATAAAGACCGCGGCTTCCTGCTGAATGGCCGGCCGGTGAAAATGCGGGGTGTCAACCTGCACCACGACGCGGGCGGCCTCGGCGCCGCGGTGCCGGAGCGGGTGTGGGAGCGCCGACTTGTGGCGCTCAAGGCGATGGGGGCCAACGCCATCCGGACCTCGCACAATCCGCCCGCGCCCGAGTTCCTCGACCTGGCCGACCGGCTGGGCTTCCTGGTCATGGCGGAGGCGTTCGACGAGTGGACCCTCGGCAAGGTGCCCGAGGGCTATCACAAGTACTTCGCAGAGTGGTCCGAGCGGGATCTCACCGACTTCATTCACCGCGACCGCAACCACCCCTCGATCGTCCTCTGGAGCGCCGGAAACGAGATCGGAGAGCAGAGCGCGCCGGATGGAGCGCAGGTGCTGCGCCGGCTGGTCGACATCTTCCACCGCGAGGACCCGACCCGACCGGTCACCACCGGCAACGACAACATCATGGCCGACGGCCATCCCGCCACGCTGGCGTTTCTGAATGCCCTGGACATCGTGGGCTACAACTATGTGGACCGGTGGCACGAGCGGCGGGAGATCTTCGCCGCCCAGGACCGGCACGACCATCCCGAATGGAAGATGATCGGCACCGAGAGCGGCTCCCTGTTCGAGAGCGTCGACGAGCGCTACTCGCTGGGCTCGGATCCGGCCGTCGCGCGGCCCAACTACAACAGCGGGATGCTCCAGGTCGAGCGGCTCTGGAAGTGGGTCACCATGCAGGATTACTTCGCCGGCAACTTCATGTGGACCGGGGTCGATTATCTGGGAGAGAGTACCTGGCCATTCAAGGGGTTTGCTTCCGGGGCCCTGGACATCACCGGTCACCCCAAGGATCTGTACTACCTGTATCAGAGCCTCTGGACCGACCGGCCGGTGCTTCACCTCTTCCCGCATTGGAACTGGGCCGGCCGGGCCGGGCAGGTCATCCCGGTGCTGGCCTATACCAACTGCAACATTGTGGAGCTGTTCCTCAACGGCCGCTCCCTGGGCGAGAAGCGGCTCGAGTTCCCGGCGCAGGGAACGTCCGGCGGCTGGAACAGCTACGCGCAGCCGGTGGTCAATGCCACGACCGCCGACCTGCACCTGAGCTGGGACGTGCCATACGAGCCGGGCCTGCTCCGGGCCGTCGGCAAGCGGCGGGACGGCGCGGTGGCCTGCGAGGCCCAGGTGCGTACCGCGGGCCCGCCCGCCGCCATCCGCCTCTCGGTCGACCGCGACACCATCGGCGCCGTTCCAGGGGACGTGGCGCACGTGACGTTCGAGATCGTGGACTCGGCCGGCACGGTCGTCCCCACCGCGGACAATCTGGTACACTTCACGATCGCCGGCGGAAGCATCCTGGTTGTCGATAACGCGAACCTGGCTGACCGTGAGCCCTACCGCTCGGACCGCCGGCAGGCGTTCAACGGCCGCGGGCTGGCGATTCTGCGCGCGGCACAGCCAGGAGCGATCGTGCTGACCGCCGGCGCGGATGGCCTGCCTCCTGCGAGTGTCACTGTGCAGGCGGTGCGAGGCCGGGCGCCCGAGGCAATCCCCCCGGTGCGGTAAGGAGAGCCGATGCGCGCACTGCTCTGTTTCGCACTGCTGTTCCCGGCCGCGCTCGCGGCGCAGGCCAACCGCGCCGTCTACCTCGACAGCGCCGGCGTGGTGCGCTGGCGGGACGACCGCCAGGAGGTAGCGCTCTTCGGGGCGAACTACGTGCTTCCCACCGCTTCCGACTACCGGGCGGCCGGTTACGTCCATGCCGATCGCACGAGGATGATCGACGAGGACATGGCGCAGTTCGCCCGCATGGGCTGGGACGGCATGCGGCTGACCTTCTGGGGTGACTGGGAGGCCTCCGACAGCGCCGGCAACCTGATCGCCAACGACCATCTCGACCTGCAGGACTATCTCATCGCCCGGGCGCGCGCGCGGGGGATTTACCTGCTGTTCAGTCCCATCCAGCTCTACGGCTCCAACTGGCCGGACGCTCTTTCGGACAACTCGGCCCCGGGCTTCGGCCGGTACTTCGGCAAGGGCCGCATGGGCACCGACTCCGCCGCCATCGCGGCGCAGGTGAACTACCTGCGGCAGATACTGAACCACGTGAATCCCTACACCCGCACCGCGCTCAAGGATGAGCCGGCGATCCTCTTCATCGAGCTGGTGAACGAGCCATGGCACCACCCCGAGGATCTTCCCGGGTCGATCCGGTACATCAACGCCCTCACCGACGCGGTCCGCAGCACCGGCTGCAGCAAGCTCATCTTCCACAATGTGAGCCAGGACTTCCGAATCGGCGAGGCGATCCTGCGCTCGCGGGCGCAAGGCGTCACCTTCGGATGGTACCCCACCGGCCTGAACTCGGGCCACGAGCTGGAAGGCAACTACCTCCGGACCACCGACATCTTTCCCGACATGCTGCGTCCGGAGCTGGCCCGCCTGCCGCGCATCGTCTACGAGTTCGACAGCCCCGATCTGCGCACCGGGACGATGTACCCGGCCATGGCGAGGACGATGCGCACGGTGGGTGCACAGTTCGCCGCCATGTTCGCCTACGATATGCAGCAGACCGCCTCGCGCAACCTGGGCTGGCAAACCCACTATCTGAGCCTCGCCTACACCCCGCGCAAAGCGATGAGCGCCATCATTGCGGCCGAGGCGATGCACCGGCTGCCCCGGCTGCGCTCGTACGGAGGGTATCCGGAGAACACCCGGTTCGGGGACTTCCATGTCTCCTACGACGACAACCTGGGCGAGCTGGTCGCGCGCGATGCATTCCTCTATGCGGGATCGACACGCTCCGCGCCCCAGGACCCGGCCGCGCTGCGCCGCATCGCCGGGTACGGCTCTTCGCCGATAGTGACCTACCAGGGTGAGGGGATCTACTTCCTGGACCGGGTCCGCGCCGGCGTCTGGCGCCTCGAGGTTTATCCCGACGCTGTGCCGGTCCGCGACCCGTTCGAGCCGCCCAGCCCCGACAAGATCGTGACCCGGGCGATCAGCCGCGCCTGGCCCATGACGGTCGCGTTGCCGGACCTCGGCGCCTCGTTCACCGTGCAGCCGATCACGGCAGGTAACCCGCGCAGCGAGCCGGCCGCCGGAGGCCGGTTCACGGTCCGGCCCGGCGTATACGTTCTGAGCGCCACCGGGCTCGTGGATGTTGCAACCCTGCCGGCATCAGTTGGCGCGGTAGGCTTTGCCGAGTACCACCCGCCTCCGCCCGATTCGCTGCCGCCATCGGTCC
>JAYUAL010000222.1:0-4636 GCA_043741355.1 Gemmatimonadales bacterium
TGGTCCAGCCGGGATTGGCCGCCTCACTGCCGTTCTCCTTGTCCTGGTTACCACCCGTGGCAATGCCCAGCCGGCCGCGCCGGGTTCGCCTCCGATTCAGGACAACAGTTTCCTGATTGAAGAAGCATACAATCAGGAATGGGGCGTGGTGCAGCACATCAGCCTCTTTGCCCGCGCGCGAGGCGGGAACTGGGCCTATACGTTCATACAGGAATGGCCTTACCGGGGCCAGAAGCATCAGCTCTCGTTCACGGTGCCGTTCCTTCACTTCAAGGAACCTGGCGGCGGGTCGACCGGACCGGGGGACGTGGTACTGAATTATCGATTGCAGCTGCTGGGGGGAGGCGACGATCGTCCCCTATGGATCGCTCCGCGACTCTCGGTGACGTTGCCCACTGGGCGTTGGCAGGCGGGTCGTGGCGACGGAGTCGTGGGGGGACAGCTCTCTCTCCCGATGAGTCTCCAGGTGTCCAAGCGGTTTGCGGCGCATCTGAACGCCGGATTCTCGCTGCATCCGAGGGCGCGAGGTGAAAACGGCGATCGAGCCACTTTGACGTCCTATACCGCAGGCGCGAGTGTCATCTTTTTCATGACCAATTCCATCAATTTCCTCCTGGAGAGTATCGCCGAGGATAGTCCTGAGGTGTCGGGTCCGGGACAGACCCTTCGTCGGACTTCGGTTTTCGTCAGTCCGGGTATTCGGTGGGCGTACAATTTCCGGAGCGGATTGCAGATCGTGCCGGGGCTGGGCTACACGCGAGGTCTTGGAGCCGCGAGCGATGAGTCCCGTATGCTGCTCTATCTCAGCTTCGAGCATTCCTTCAAGCGGCGCGCGCACTAAACTCACCGGGACCTCGGGTGTGGTGCTGTTGCTGGTGGGCCGCTGACCGGCCCCCCCCGGCCCGGCGACGAGGGCAGGATGCTCGCATTGTTCAGCCCGCTGTGACCGGGTCGTACACCCGCCGGAATTCGAGGGGCCGCAGCAGTCTGCTGCTGCTCAGCTTGATCTCCACGATCAGCTTCCGGCTGGCCGGATCGAGGGAATAGGTTTCCTTCACCGTTGCTGCCTTGGCCTCTTTGCGCTCGATTGTGAGCTTGCCCTCCTTCCACCGCGCCGAGGTCTCGAGTTCTCCGCCGGAAAGGAGGGTCTCTTTCACCTTGCGACCATCGGTGGTGAAAGACTGCATCTGGCCGGCTCCGTCACTGATGGCGACCGACCTCTCGTCCTGGCGGATCAGGAGCTGGAGGACCGGCGCAATCATGTTGCCCAGCTCGCGGTCCTCCGTTTCCTGCTCCCGTTTGCGGGGGGCGGGTCCGCCGCTTCGGGCCCCACTTCGGCCCGCGGTGCCGTAGAACACTCCGGCCCGGAGGGCATCCCGGAGCTTGTCCTCGATACGATCGCTCAATTCTGGGTTCAGCTTCCAGAGGCCGGCCAATGGGCCGGTCGGAGGTGACTGCGCCTGGATCGGGCCCGCCGCCAGCCCGAGACCCAGGGCGAGCAGCGACGGACGGAAAGAGCGAGTGAGGTGGTGCATCGATACTCCGGCGCTTCGGGGTTGAGATCCTTACGACACTCATCCAGCTGGAGTGTTAACGCCAGGGAGACGTAAAACGTTGGGTGCCGGCGCTCAGAACCGCACCGCCGCCGCCGCGACGAGTCTGCGTCCCAGTCCGGGGAAGCCGTACACCGGCTCGTAACGGGTGTCGAACAGATTCTCGGCTCGGGCCCGGAGGGCGATCCGCGCGGTCAGATCGTATGACCCGTACAGCCGCACCACGGCATAGTCCCCCGGGTTCACCCGCTCCGTGGGAAAGCTGTTGAAGTCGGTGTCCTGGCGGTTGGCGACCAGCACGACGCCGGCACCGAGCGTCGCGCGCCGGGTCATCCCGAGCCCCAGGTCCGCCGAAAGAGTGTGACGGGGCCGGCGGATCAGCCGCGCGAGAGACGGATCATTCTCGGAGCGGCTCCGCGCCGATAGAATCGTCCACGCCAGGCGGGCGTCCACGGTGCCGATGGCGACGCGGCCGCCCATCTCCACTCCGCTGGTTCGGGCCCGCTCCAGATTGACGTTCCTGCCAAGGGCCGGGTAGTCCGCGCCCTCGAAGGCGATCAGATCGCGGAGCGAATTGTGGAACCAGGTGAGGGAAATCGACCCCATCCCGCCAAAGAGGCCCTGATCGACGCCGGCATCCCAGCCGCGGGAGCGCTCCGGGCGAATGTCGGGGTTGGGCGCCTGGAACACGCTGCCGAATCGCGCGGCGAGGCTCGGCGGCATGAACCCGGTGCCGTAGGAAGCGCGGAACTTGGTGGCCCCCCCCCCGACGCTCCATGCCCCGGTCACCCGCCAAGTGAGAGCGCGGTCGAAGGTGGTGTAATCGTCGCTTCGCACCCCGGCGGTCAGAGTCACGGGGGCGGCCGGAGCAACCTGGGCCAGCGCGTAGAACGCCCAGAGCCGCTCATCCAGCGCTTCGCCATCGCTGGTGGCAGTGCTCCATTCGCGGTTTGCCCCGGCCACCACCAGCAACGCGGGACTCAGCCGCACCGAGTTTTGCCAGTCGATCACCCGGCGGGAGTTCGAGAGGTTGAACTTGTATTGGGGACCGGCGTTGAACCGGCCGGTGCCTTGGGTAAACTGCTCCTGCCCGCCGATCACGAGGCGGCTCCGCCATTCTGATACTGGCGTGGCCTCGAGCCAGACGGTTCCCAGATTGTTCTCGAAAATCGTGGTGCCGTCCGGCGTGGTATTGCTGGAGCGGATATCGCCGGGGCTGGCGTATCGCTGCTGCAGACCGCGAAAGGTGGCGCCGACCGAGAGCCCGGCAAACACCCGATGGTCGAGCCGGACCAGCTCGGTACGCTGATCCCAGCCGTTGGGATGGCGCTGGTTGTCGGTACCGTTGGCAGTGATCGCCGCAGCGGCCCCGGTCCGGTCGGATCCGGCCGTGAAGAAGAGGCCTCCGCGCCAGGTCGAGAACGAACCGCCTTCGAACTCCATCTCCGCCCTGCCGGGACCTTTGCCTTGCGCCGCCTCCATCGATACGACGCCGCCGATTGCCGCACCGCCGTAGAGCGTGCTCTGGGGCCCGCGCACCACCTCGAGGCGGCCCAGCCCGGTCAGATCGGCCCCGCCCAGGAAGCTGCCGTAGCTGGTGTTGGCGTCATTGACGCGAATGCCGTCCACCAGAAACAGCGTCTGACTGGATGACACTCCTCGCATGAAGACGGATGTAATGGCGCCGGGGGCGCCGTTGCCGAGCACCGCCCCTCCCGCCACCAGCCCCAGCGCCTCCCGGAGCGAATGCAGCTGACGCCTCTGCAGCTCGGCGCCGCCCAGGACGTCGGCGCTGCTGCCCAGCGCCCCAAGCGGGGTCGGCGCGCGATTGGCGGTGACGGTGATCTCCTTGAGGCGGGTGGTGTCGGACGACTGCGCTCTGAGCACGGCGGGGAGCGCGAGGACGATGAGGACGGTGAGGACAGTTGGGACGGACATCGGCATTCTCCGGAACCGGCGTTGGGTCCCGACACAAATCGCCCTGCGACCTTGGGAGGCGCAGGGCGAGACGGGACGTCGGTGGAGACACCTCGGCCCCGCTCCCCCCCCTCGAGGGAATCGTGCGGGAGCAGACGCGGCCGGTCTCCTGGCTCGAGGCGCCGTCGCCGGCCTTCCCGGGGTGGCAACCCCAGTGGCAGCGTGAGCGACGGTGATCAGCCTCATACAGTGGCGGGGCCGCGCCGGTGTTTCACCGGACTTCCGGGTGGCCGCGTCTGCCGTGGATCAATTGTGCCGGTGAGTCTATCGAGGGGCCGCGCGCTTGGCAAGCGCGACCCGGAGGGTGACTGCAAGAGGGGGCGGCCGACTGCGGCCGCCCCCTCGCGTGCGCTCGTGCGAACCGCCGTTCAGGCTAGACGCCGCCCCAGCGCAATCCCACCGAGATCGGAATGAAATTGGTCGACCCGCCGCTGCTCTTTATCGAGATGAAGCGCGCCTCGGTGAAGATCGACATCCTGTCGCCGGAGTGAATCTGCAATCCGCCTCCGAAATTGAACGCGAACTTGGTTTGGCCAGCTCCGGAGCCCTTGACGTTGAAGAAGCCGAGGCCGCCGAGCAGGTAGGGATGAACCTTGGCCGGCCGTTTTCCGGGGGTCCAGACCAGGTCGGCGTTGACGCCGAGCAGCTTCAACGAACCGCCTCCGGTGCCCTTGACCGAGTTACGGGCGTACATGCCGTCGATCCGCCCCCCGAGCACCCCGTTTGCGCCGGTGACGCCGGCGACCACCTGTCCCAGCCAGCCTAGTTTGCAGCAGGTCTTGAAGTCTCCCACGGGCAGCGAGAGACCGGCGCCGAAGCCGACGTAGCCCCTCGCCTGTGCATTTGCGGGACGGGCGGCACCTGTGATGAGCAGGGCCGTCACGGCGAGGCCCACCAATTTCCGTCGCATTGATATCTCCTGTTGAGAGTTGTCGTGCCAATCCCGTTCCGAGGACGCCCTGCTGGTGTGAGCAAACGTTAATCTAATCGCGCCGGCTTTCAACCCCAAGGGAATAGGTCCGGCTACCACTTCGAACACTCCGCCCGGGGGCTCCGTCCGGCTAGATCACAATATTGGAAACGATCCGAAATCATGCCAGAGCGGG
>JAYUAL010000223.1:0-1877 GCA_043741355.1 Gemmatimonadales bacterium
CGAGGCCATCCGCGACTTCTGCGACACCGTCGGCGTGGCGCGGAAGGACGCGCGGACCGAGCTGGCCGCCTACGAGCACGCCGTCCGCAACGATCTCAACATGCGGGTACCCCGGGTGCTCTGCGTGGTGAATCCGCTCAAGGTAGTCATCACCAACTACCCCGAGGGACAGACCGATCAGCTCGAAGCGTCGTACTATCCCCACGACGTGCCGCTGACCGGCTCGCGAATGGTGCCGTTTTCGAGGGAGTTGTACATCGAGCGGTCCGACTTCATGGAGGACGCGCCGAAGAAGTTCTTCCGTCTATCAGTGGGGCGGGAGGTGCGCCTGCGGTACGGCTACTTCATCACCTGTACCGAGGTCATCAAGGACGAGGCAGGCAACGTGATGGAGCTGCGCTGCACCTATGACCCCGCCACCCGTGGTGGGGACGCCCCCGACGGCCGCAAGGTGCAGGGCACCATCCACTGGGTCTCGGCGCGTCACGCGCTCGACTGCGAGCTCCGGCTCTACGATCGCCTGTTCACGGTGCCGGACCCGGAGGCAGTGCCCGAGGGGCAGGACTTCACCTCGGTGCTGAACCCGCTCTCGCTGGTGATCGTACGAGATGCCAAGATCGAGCCGAGTGTGGGAGCCGATCCATCGGGGACCCGGTATCAGTTCGAGCGGACCGGGTACTTCATGTCCGATCCGGTGGACTCCACCCCGGAGAAACTGGTGTTCAACCGGACCGTGACGCTGCGGGACTCCTGGGAAAAAGAGAAAGCGAAGTCTTAGCCTCAAGGTACCGGCCGCCGCCGCTGCTTCATAAGCGCCTCGATCTCGTCGATCTCCCGTGGCGTCCGGGTGATCCACTCCAACCCCTGGTCGGTGATCACGTAGTCGTCCTCGATGCGCACCCCGGTGTCCTGATACTTGAGCACTGCCGCGCGCACCTTCGCCTTGAAGGCCCGGTTCTTCGGCGTGTCGGGCAGAATGTCGAGCAGCTTGGTGGTGACGTAGACGCCCGGCTCGATGGTAAAGGCGTCGCCCTTCTTGAAGGTCTTGTCCCCGTAGTACGCCTGCAGCGGATCGTGCACCGCCAGCCCCAGCCCGTGGCTGATCCCGTGAATCGCGAAGAGCGACACTTGCTGACAGCCCCGCGGGTTCTTGGCGCAATCCACCGGCCAGGGCGGATCGAACGTGGCGGAGGGGGACTCGATGAGCCCCAGCGCCGCGAGACCCTTGGCCCGCACGTCCAGCGAAGAGTCCTGCGCTGCCTGGATCGACAACCCCGGCTTCGAGTTCCGTTCCGCCGCCGCCTGCCCATCCCGCACCACCTGGTAGAGCGCCCGCTGCTCCCGGCTGTAGGTGCCGCTCACCGGGATGGTGCGGGTAATGTCGGCGGCATAGCCGGCGTACTCCGCCGCCGCGTCGATCACCACCACCTCGCCGGCGTGGATCTCGCGCCGGTCCTTCATGTAGTGGAGCTGGGTGCCGTTGGGTCCCGCCCCGACGATCGATCCGTAGGCCGGTCGTTCGGCGCCACCCCGCCGGAAAGCATACTCCACGATTGCCTGCAGATCGTACTCGTGCATGCCGGGCTCGATGCGGCGCATCAGCTCGGTGTGACCCTCCGAGCTGATCTCCGCCGCCTTCCGGATCAGGGCCAGCTCGGCGTCGCTCTTGTTGGCGCGAAGCTGGTCGACGATCGGGTGGGCGTCGGTCACCACGAGGCCGGGCCGCCGCGCCGAGAGCCCGCGGAGAAACTGCCCGCCCCGGGTAATCGAATCCAGCGGGGCGAAGTCGGCGTCCTCGAAATCCCGGAGCCCGAAGACCGGGAGCCCCGAGGCCACCAGCGAGTCGGTCACCCTGGTGAGATCCCCCAAGGCGCGCG
>JAYUAL010000224.1:0-10661 GCA_043741355.1 Gemmatimonadales bacterium
TGGGGAGCGTGGTCGACGGGTAGGGACCCGGCGGCTGGCCAAGTTTCTAGGTCCCTTGTCCTAACCCCCTGCCGTTCCTTAAGTTCCTCTCATGCGGCCGACACGCACCACGATCCGCGCTGTCAGTGCGGAGGGCATGATTGAGTCCCTCCGCGCCGCCGCATTCCTGATGTCTTGGATCCTGGGGATCCGGACCGCGCCAATCCCGAAGGGTTGTCAGAGCGACACCCGACTGCCCGAACGCACCGGCGGACCGTCACCGTCTCCGGCAGGAACCGGCTTCAACGCCCCGGCACCTGCCCGAGCGGGCCAGCGGCCCCGTGCTCCCTCGCGGCGTTCCCCTTCGATCACCCGGCGCCCCCGACGGGGCCGGGCCAACTCGGCGCTGTCCGGACGACCCGAAACCCTCATGCAGGCTGGTCGGCGCGCTCTGCCCCCCCGTGAGTTCCACGGTGGCGCCGAATCGGCCAGGGAACGGTGGAGTGAAGCGCGAGATCTTGATCAATGGAGGCCAGCGCGAAACGCGGGTAGCCATCCTCGAAGACGATCGGCTCGTCGAACTGCTGGTTGATCGCGCCGACCAACGGCGCATGGTCGGGGACATCTATCTGGGCCGCGTGGACGCGGTCCTTCCCGGCATCCAGGCAGCCTTTGTCGATATCGGCCAGGAAAAGAGCGCCTTCCTGCACGCCTCCGATCTCCTCGAGCCGGATGAGGACGAGGAGCCGGATCCCGACGAGAGCGATGACCAGCCGGACGAGGCCGCCGCGATAGGGGCGGAAGCCGCTGAGGCCGCCGCCGAGTCCGAGGATGGCGCGGCCCCGCAGCGGAACCGTAAGAGCGGGCCGCACCGGCAGGAAATCCGCCAGCGCGAGGTCTCGCCCCGCCGGCAGGTTCCCGACATCGCCGAGATCCTCAAAAAGGGGCAGACTCTCCCCGTCCAGGTCACCAAGGAGCCCATCAGCACCAAGGGCTGCCGGGTCACCGCGCAGATCTCCCTTCCGGGCCGATTCCTGGTCTACATGCCCTACGCCTCCCGGGTCGGAGTGAGCCGCAAGATCGAGAGCCGGGAGCAGCGGTCCAAGCTGCGGGAGATGGTCACCCGCCTCATGCCGGAGGACTCGGGCGGCGTCATCGTGCGCACTGTCGCCGAAGACGTGACGGAAGATCACTTCAAGCGGGAGATCGACGCGCTGCTCAATCAGTGGCGCAAGATCAAGCGGAAACAGCTCTACGTGCGCAAGGCGCCCGCGCTCCTGCAGCGCGAGGCCTCGCTTACCCGCGGGCTGATTCGCGACGTGTTCAGCGACAAGGTGGACGCCCTCCACGTCGACTCCAAGGAGATCCACCACGAGGTCGAGCAGTACCTCGACGGGGTGGATCCGGAGCTGATGGGGCGGGTGCACTTCTACGACGAGCCGCTGCCGCTCTTCGACAAGTTCGACATCGAGACCGAGATCAAATCGCTGTTCCGGGCCCGGGTCGATCTGCCCACCGGCGGCTCTCTGGTGATTCAGCCGACCGAGGCGCTGGTGTCCATCGACGTAAACACCGGCCGGTACACCGGGAAGAAAGACCCGGAGAAAACCATTCTCCGCACCAACCTTGAAGCGGCACGCGAGGTGGCCCGGCAGCTTCGGCTGCGCGATCTGGGCGGGATCATCGTGTGCGACTTCATCGACATGGAGACCAAGGGCAACCGGGACCGGGTGCTCCAGGAGCTCCGGGCCCACCTGACCCGCGATCGGGCCCGGACCAAGGCCCTGGCCGTTTCCGACCTGGGCCTGGTGGAGATGACTCGCCAGCGAGTCCGCGCCTCGCTCTACGCCTCCATGACCACCGACTGCCCGACCTGCAGCGGATCGGGGCGGGTCTTCCGACCGGAAGTGGTGACTCGGCGACTGGAGCGGTCCCTCAAGCGGGTGGGACATGAGAAGCGCGAAAAGTCACTCTCGGTCCGGATCCACCCGGAGGTGGCGCTTTACCTGCTCGAAGAGGAGCCGAAGCTCCTCACCGGCCTGGCCCGGAGCACCGGCGTCGAGCTGGATATCCGGGACGATCCGATGATGCATCTGGATGAGTTCAGGCTGATGAGCCGGCCGGCGGGGCGGGACGTGACCGAGCAGTACGCCGTGGCATGAGGATGACCGAAAAGGTCGTCCGGCGCCCCAGGGCGGTGGATGGCTGTTCTCTCGTCACACGAAATACGCGCACTCACAGACGCTTAGTACCGTCGCGCCGTTTGGTGGAAGGATTACTTCCTTGCACCATCCACCAGGACAGTTGCCCCCGCAGGTGGTCAACACGCCGAGCGGTGCCATTCTTGCGCGCAGCATGTTTTTCGCATATTTCCCCCTCGCTTTCTTCAGGAACGAAGCAGCAATCTTTCGATACAGTGCGTCGGGAACCCATACCTGGGTCATGCCGGTGGTGTGTTTCAGCAGGGACCATTTGACGCTGAATTGACAGCCCGACCCGGCTGATGCGCGTCGAGGTTTCTTCCGCGTACTGCCTCCCGAGCCCCGCCGATGTCAAGACGCCAGGGCCGGAATCGACCTGGGCGCATGGGAGCTCGTCATCTTGCCTCAACAGAGGGCCCCGGCTATACTTACGGGTTCTGACTCAAGCGGACTAGCGAGACATGTACGCGATTTTCCGGGCCCAGGGGAAGCAGTTTCGAGCCGAGACGGGTAAAACCGTTCGGTTGCCCCGCATGGAGGCCGAAGCCGGCTCGACCGTCACCTTCGACGAGGTGCTACTCGCCTCGGACGGAGACACCATCACGGCCGGCACCCCCATGATCAAGGGCGCCAGCGTCACTGCCGAAGTGATTGGGTACGCCAAGGGCGAGAAGATCTACGTGTTTCGCTTCAAACGCCGCAAGAACGTTCGCCGCAAGACCGGGCACCGAGCCAAATTCACCGATGTCCGCATCACCGGCGTAAAGGTCGGGTAACTCATGGCACATAAAAAGGGCGTCGGCTCCTCCAGGAACGGTCGCACCAGCAACCCCCAGTACCTCGGCGTCAAACACTTCGGCGGCGAGCGAGTCATCGCGGGGAACATCATCGTTCGGCAGCGGGGCACCAGGTTCCACGCCGGCACCAACGTCAAGCGGGCCAATGACGATACCCTCTTCGCCACGGCGGCCGGAGTTGTAAAGTTCGAGTGGAAGGACAAGGGACGCCAGAAAATCTCGGTGTATCCGGAGGCGGTCGCCTCCTAATAGCGAGTAGCGAATAGGGGTGCCATCGGGCGCCCCTGTTTCGCTTGTCCCTCCTGGTTCCTCGCCATTCGCCATGATCTGTCCAAATTGAAACATTCACGGACGTCTCCCCGTTGTGTGCGGGCAAACCCAACGGAGGAATCAGGAATGAGTGGAATTTTCGATCGGCTGAACGCCGAAATCGACCAGATCGGTGACCGGGTGCGAACCGTCTTCGAATCCAGCAAGCTGCATCTCGACCGGAGCCGACTCATCGGCCTCCGGAGCAAGTCTGCCTACAAGCTCGGCATGCTGGTCTACAAAAAGGAGCGGGGCGGGGAAGTCAATCAGGCGGAGCTCGACGCGGTCATGGCCAGGCTGGACGATATCAGCGCCAAGATCAAGGAAATTGATCGTGAGCTGGATGAGGTTCAGGGTGAGACCGTGAGTGTTGACGAGCAACCCGCGCCCCCCGCCGAGCCGGCGGAAGCGGAAGTGAAGACGCCGTAGCCTAGCGAAGTAGCGAGTAGTGAGGAAGGGCCTTTCCCTCCTTAACTACTCGCTCTTTCCTAGTCCGGCGGCAGCCGCTTGTACTTCTCCCGCAGATCATTTTCCCTGGTCCAGAGCCGTACTTCGCGGCCCTTGATGTAGACTTTCTCCGCCACGCTGGAGAACTCGAACGGGTCGCCGGACCAGACCACCAGGTTGGCCACTTTGCCCGGCTCCAGCGTGCCGTAGTCAGCCAGACCGAATGCGGTGGCCGGGCTCTGCGTTATCGCCTTGAGTGCGTCATCCCAGCTCATGCCGTTCCGTACCGCATTGCCGGCGGCGTAGCGGAGATTGCGCTCCCCACCCGGATCGCCTTGAGCGATGATCACCTCGGCACCGCCCGCTCGAAGCAGGGTGCCGTTGTCCAGCCGGGCGCCCAACCCGTCGAAGCTCGGGATGTCGCGGTTGGGCTCGATGATGACCGGGACGCCCGCCGCGGCGATCTCCTTGGCTATCTGCCAGCCCTCGACCGCGCCGTAGATCACCATGCGGATCTGGTATTCCTGCTTGAGCCGCAGAGCATTTTCCATGTCGATTCTGCGATTGGCCGAGACGGCCAGGGGCACCTCGCCGCGGAGCATCGGCAGGAGCGCCTCCAGCTCGCTCGCCGGTGCCGAAAGCGGCTGGATGTTCCCCTTGAGAAACTCCGCCCTGCGGCGGGAATACTCCAGGGCATCGTTGAAGAGCCGCCGGATTCGCGCCATGGTTCCGGCCCGGCTGCCGCCGCCCGCCCCCTTGCTGTTGTCGGAGAGATCCAGCGACAGTGCCGTATTCTTCCGGACGATCATGTCATCGATGCGCTCGCCGGCGTAGTTCACCGCGGGAATCTGTCCCGGCATGAATGGCCCGCCGGGTACCAGCAGCGCTCCGGTAATGCCCCCGGTGCGCGCAATCGGAATGGTGAAGGCCGCGGGGTCTACTCCCTCCACGGGGTTGAACGACGGATTGACCTCGCCCTGCACGCCGCCTTCCTGCTGGCCGTTCAAGCCCGCGACGCCGAGCCCGGCGTTCGCATTGGCGTGGATGAGCCCGGGTGTGATCCATTTGCCGGCGGCATCGACCCGCGTTGCCCCGGTGGGAACAGCGACGTTGGCGCCTATGGCGCTGATCCGGCCATTCTGGATGACGATGGTGGCGTCGGAAATCTTCGGGCCGGAGACGGGATACACCGTGGCGCCGGTGATAGCGACGGTTTGTCCTTGAACAATGGTGACGCCCGAGAGCGCACCCGCAACCAGTACCGCGGCACCGACTGCCGTTCTCCCCGCCCTCACTGACCCCACTGACCTCACCTTCCCCACCGTATTCATCGTCCCACCCCCGGCGCCGTCTGGCCAATGTTGAAGTCCGTTTTGTACTGGTGCCTGGGATCGAGACGGTCGAACACCAGCCACCCCTCGTTCCAGACTTTTTCCGCCCTGGAGTACACCGAGAACGGATCGCCCGACCAGAGCACCACGTCGGCCATCTTGCCGCTCTCCAGCGTGCCGGTCCACTGCTCGATGCCGAGAACCCAGGCCGGATTCGCGGTAATCCACCGGATAGCCTGATCGCGGGTGAGCGCAATGCCGGCCGTGCGCCCCGCGAAATATGCTTTTGCCATGTCCTGGTTCATCCGCTGGATGCCGTCGGGGCTGTCGGTGTGAATCACCGCCCGGGCTCCCGCCCGGGTGACCAGGGCCGCGTTCTCCAGGATCTCGTCGAACGCTTCCATCTTGAACCCACCCCAGTCGGACCAGACCGAGGCCGCGGTGCCGTTAGCGGCCAGGAGGTCGGCGATCTTGTAGGCCTCGATGGCGTGATGGAACGACCGGATCTTGAAGCCGAATTCCCTGGCCAGGTCGAGCATCTGGGCCATCTCGTCGGCACGGTAGCAGTGATTCTGGACCGAGATATTCCCGCGGAGCACCTCCGCCAGGGTCTCATTCCGAAGATCGCGGCCTGGCGCGTCTCCCTTCCGGTCCTTGAGCCATTTGTCCCATCGCTCGCGATACTGTTCCGCCGCGATGAAGGCGGCCCGGTAGCCCGCCATGTTGCCCATGCGAGTCGACGGACCGCGGCTCTGGTACACCCGCTTGGGGTTCTCGCCGCAGGCCATCTTCACCCCGTAGGGTGCACCGGGGAACTTCATTTCCTGTACCGTCCGCGCCGGCACCAGCCGCACTGTGGCCGAGCGGCCTCCGACCAGGTTGGCCGAGCCAGGCAGCACCTGTACCACCGTCACGCCGCCCGCAATCGCCAGCGGAATCTGGGGGTCCTGCGGCCAGATCGAATGCTCTGCCCAGACCTCGGCGGTCACCGGATTGGTGGCCTCGTTGCCGTCGCTCTCGGCCTGGGTTCCCGGCGCCGCGTAGACCCCCAGATGGCTGTGGGTGTCGATGATGCCCGGGGTCACGAATTTTCCGGTTCCATCGACGATCACCGCATCCGTGGGCGCCTGCACCCCGGTTCCCAGGGCCACGATGCGTCCGTCGCGGAAGAGAATCGAGGCGTTGGGAATTTCCTGCCCGGTCGCGGTCATCACCGTGGCGTTGCGGATGAATACCGGCGGATTGGGGCGGCGCCGGTAGGTCGACTGGTACTGCGGTCGGTCGAAGCTCAGCGTATCGGTATTGGCCGTCTGGGTCGGCGGTGCCGGCGCCGTGGCGGCAGGCAGTGGCGCCGTCACCGGCGCCTGCGCACCGGCGGGCGCGCACGCGCTCAGGGCGACCAGGGATGCCGCTCGAACCAACCTTCGATGCATTGGAGACTCCTTTGGGAGACCGCTGGGTCCGGTTCGAGCTAGGGTACGCGGACAATGTCCACGGGTGCGCCCGCAATCGCGATCTTGAGCAACAGGTGCGGAGCGGCGGTGCTGACCCAGAACGTGAGGGGAGCGGGCGGCCCGGTGAGGTCGGTGCGGTAGGCCTCGACCGGCTTTCCGCCCACCGTCACCATTTCCGTTCCGGTAACCGCCATGGTCCACGGCTTGATCTCGGCCTGACCGGCGCTCAGCACATTGATGGTCCACTTGGCCCCGGCCTTCCACTTGAGCGCGGGCAGCAGGGCCTGAACCGCGTTGTCATCGACGGTGCCGTCGACTACCACCGTGTCGATGGTCACCTTCTTGACCTGGCGGGTCTGGGGGTCGGGGGTCGTGGCGGTGCCCTTGGCCCGTCCATTTGCATAGATCACGTCGACCATTGCATCCTGGCCCTGCACCTTGCCGCTCTGCTTCACGCTCTTCATCCGGCCCATCGCATCCATCTCGAGCACCGTCGTCTGATTCACGAAGGTGGCGATGTGGGTGTCTTCGGTATAGCGGAAGCCGTCGGCCGTCTTGTCGAGCAGACCGCGCTGCCAGCCGAGCTCGGCGCCCCCTGCTCCGATGCTGAAGCTGTCCCGACGCGGTACCAGCGCCGAGAGGTCGAGTTCCAGCGGGGCGATCTTGGGCGAGAGATCGGCCTGCGTGAGCGGATTGCCCTCCGGGTCGACGATCGAAACCGTCGCGACGCCCTTCAGGCTCTCGTAGATCTTGGAGCCGTCACCGACCACCACTATCGCAGCCGCATCGGGCCGGATCGTCGCCTGTGCGGTGGACTGGACCTGCGGCGCGGTGACGGCGCCGATTCTGACCCGGTAGGTCTGTACGAAATCCGGCGCGAGCCCGTAGAGGCGGGCGTTCGCGACCGCGCCCGCGACCTGATCGGCCGACTCGATCGTGAGCGGGAAACTGCCGGTGAGCGAGCCCTTGGCGGCCTCCAGCTCCGCGGTGGGGACCGGCTCCGTGGCGATGCGCCGGAGCTGGGCCAGCGTTTCCCGCAGGGCCGAATCGGTGACTTCGGTGCGTACTTCGGTCCTGGCTTCGAACGATCCGACTCCCTTGTGCCGGGCATACCGGGAGTAGGCACCGTAAGTCCAGCTCTTCGCCTCGCGCAGAATCAGGAACAGCCGGGACGACGCGCCCCCCCCCAGTACCTGGTTGGCCACCGCGGCGGAATAGGTCCGGGGATCGTTGGGCAGGAAGGTGAGATTGCCCACCATGATGTTCGACTGCACCGAGCCCGGCCGGTGCACCAGGATGAGGTCGGTCTTGGTTCGCACCGGCGGCGATCGGAAGACCGGCGCCGCGGGGGGAGCGCCCATCCACCCGCGAAAGGTCTTGAGCGCCAGCGCGCGAACCTCGGCGAGCGTCACATCACCGGCCACCACCAGCAGGGCTCCGGTGGGCCGGAGCCGCGCTCGCTGAAACGCCACCAGGTCCGCCCGCGTCGTGGCCTTCACGCTGGCGGGATTGGCACTTCGCCCGTAAGGATTCTGTCCGTACAGGGTTCGCTGGAAGATCCGGGAGGCGATGGCCGCCGGCTGGCTCAGGGCGACCTGGAGCCCGGACAGGGTCTGGGTGCGGAGCAACTCGACTTCGGTCTGGGGAAACGTGGGGCGGACGGCCGCGTCGCCGATGAGCTCCATGGCCAGCGGAAGGCTGGTCTTGAGCACGGTGGAGTTGATCGACAGGAAGTCCGAGCCCGCCCCGGCGCCGAGGGAGCCGCCGGCGCCTTCGATGGCCTCGGAGATCTGCTCCGCCGAGCGCGGCCCGGCACCCTTGGTGATCAGCCCCGCCACCATCTCGGAGAGTCCTTCCTTGCCGGCCGGGTCGAAGATCGAGCCGGCCGCGAAGGAGAGCGAGAGCGACACGATCGGCTGCTTGTGGCTCTCGACCACCAGGACACGAAGGCCGTTGGGCAGCACCACTTCCTGAAACGGCGGGAAGGGCGCCGGCGTCAGCGGGCCGGGCGCGGGTGGAGTCTTGGGGTACTCTTGCGAGACGAGCGGGCCCGCCAGCCCGACGACGGCGAGCGCGGCAGCGCCGCAGCGCCTGAACGGGTTCATTGTGCGGCTCCCGGGGTGATGAGTAATACCAGCGCGTTCTCCGGGCGCAGGTAGGTTTCGGCAACCCGCTTGATGTCAGCAACAGTCACCGCCAGGAAGCGCCGCCAGTTGGTATTCACGGCCTCGGGGCTTCCGAGGAAGAGGTTGGCGGTCTGGATCGCTTCCGCCTTGGCCAGCGTCTGCTGTTGCTGGGTGATGAGTTGGGTCCGGTACCCGTTCTTGGCCTTGATGAGCTCGGCTTCGGAAACACCCTCGCGTACCACCCGCGCGAACTCCTCGCTCAGCCCTTTTTCCAAAGAGTCCGGCGTGACTCCCTGGTTCGCGATGCCGAGCGCCAGCAGTACACCCGGTCCCCGGCGGGGGCCGGCGGGATTGGCGAGGACGATTGACCCCTGGGCCAGCTTCTTGTCCCGCACGACCGTCTTGTTGATCCGCGAGCTCTCTCCCTGGCCCAGGATGGTGCTCAGCAGCTCGATGGCGGGCATGTCCGCGCTCTGGTACTCCGGTACCCGGTACGCCAGCAGCACCGCGGGCAGGCTGGCCTTGGCGTCGGGCCAGGTGCGCCGGATGACGCCAGGGCTGAACTTGCTCTGGCACACCACGGGGGGCGGCTCCGCGCCACGGGGAATGCCGCCGAAATACTGCTGGATCAGGGCCTTAGTCTGTGCGATGTCGAAGTCGCCGACTACGGTCAGGGTGGCGTTGTTGGGGGCATAATAGAGGTCGAAGAACGCCTTCACGTCCGGAACCCGCGCGGCGTTCAGATCGTCCATCGAGCCGATGATTGAGTGGGAGTAGGGGAAGCAGGTCGCCGAGTCGGCAAGGGCATACATTCCCTCGAAAATCGCGCCGGTATAGGGCTGGTTGTCTACCCGGAGCCGCCGCTCCTCCTTCACCGCTTCGCGCTGGTTCGCGAAGCTCGAATCGGTGATGGCCAGCGACCGCATCCGGTCAGCCTCGAGCCAGAGCCCCAGGTTGAGGCGGTTGGAGGGGAGTGCCTCGTAGTAATTGGTCCGGTCCTCGGCCGTACTGCCGTTGTTCTCCCCACCGGCCCTCTCGACGAACTGGAAGTGCTCCGCCTTCTTCACATTCGCCGAGCCCTGGAACATCATGTGCTCGAAGAGGTGTGCGAAGCCGGTCCGGGATCGGGTCTCGTTGCGGGAGCCGACGTTGTACCAGACGTCGACCGTCACGACCTGGGTCGACCGGTCCGGCGCCAGGATGATCTTGAGACCATTCGGCAGGGTGTACGCCTCGAGCGCGATCCGAGCGGGTTCCTGCGCCGGCAGTCCACCCGGCGTTCCCGCGAGGACCGCGAGACCTGTCAGGATGGTGAACCGGAATCGGACGTTCATTGGAGGTATCCTCAGCGTGGGGGCGGACAAAACTAGCTAAGTCGCAACCGCTCCGGGAAGTTCCCGCAGAGCGCATCGACTCCCATGGCGGCAAGCGGTCGCGCCAGGGAGGAATCATTTACGGTCCAGGCGATGATCTCGCCTCCACTACGATGGATCACCGCGACCAGTTCCGGGTCGATCAGGCTCGCCTCCTGCCAAAGCGCGGTGGCGCCCGCAGCGAGCAGCATGCCGGCTGGATCGATCGGATAGGAAGCGGAGAGCACCCCCCGGCGCAGCGAGGGCCTTTCCAGGCCCAGCCGCGCGATGATCCGGTGGTCGAAACTGTGCACCGCGCAGCGCTCCGGCGCCGGGGCCGCATCGATGACCCTGAGCAGAGTATGATCCCAAGCTTCCGGAAGCGCCTTCACCTCGATCCACACCTCGGCCCGGCCCAGCGCCTCGAGCGCTTCGGCCAGGGTCGGGACCGGTTCTCCATTGGATAGGCGGGTGTTCAGATCGCGCCCAGGGATGCCGACGCGATGGGTCCCAGTCCCGGAATCCTCGCATCGTGATGAACGATCAATCCCCCGTCGCGAGTCGCACGGACGTCGAGCTCAACGCCGTCCGCTCCCCGGCGCAACGCGTCGCGGAACGCCTCCAGGGAGTTTTCGAGCCGGTAGCCCGAGGCGCCTCGATGGGCC
>JAYUAL010000225.1:0-4601 GCA_043741355.1 Gemmatimonadales bacterium
TCTGTGGCGAGCACGGCGGGGAGCCGGGCGCGGTAGCCTTCTGCGAGGCGCAGAAAATGAATTACGTCTCCTGCTCGCCGTTCCGGGTACCGATCGCCCGGCTGGCCGCCGCGCAGGCCGCCCTGGCCGAGCGGGGCACCATGAATCGGACCCGCGCGACGGTCTGATGACGATCTAGGCGGACACTCCCGCACTATACCCAGCGGGGGCTTCCTCGACCGGTTCTTCTCCGCGCAAGTAGTTTTCGAACTCCGTCACCGGCAGGGGCTTCCCGAACAGGTATCCCTGCCCCCGTTGGCAACCCCGCTCCCGCAGGAAGTCCGCCTGGGGCGCCGTCTCGACCCCCTCCGCCACGACCTCCAGCCCCAGGGCCCCCGCGAGCGCGATGATCGCGGTGGTGATCGCCGCGTCGCCCGAATCGGTGGTGAGACTCATGATGAACGAACGGTCGATCTTCAGCGTCTTGACCGGGAAGTTCTTGAGGTAGCTGAGAGAGGAATAGCCGGTACCGAAGTCGTCGATCGCCAGGCTCACCCCAAGATCGGCCAGCTCCCGGATGGTCCGACCCACGATGCCGGCCGGCTCCATCAGCATCGATTCGGTGAGCTCGAGCTCCAGGGAATCGGGCCGGAGCCCGGTTTCCCGAAGAATCGTCCGCACCGTATCCACGATGCCATCGTGGCGCAGCTGCCGCGCCGAGAGGTTGACGCACATGCGCATGGGACCCAGGCCCACGTTTTCCCACGCCTTGGCCTGGGTGCAGACGGTGCGCAAAATCCACTCGCCCAGCGGCACGATGAGGCCGCACTCCTCGCAGAGCGTGATGAACTCGCCCGGCGAAACCAGTCCACGCTCCGGATGGGCCCAGCGCACCAATGCTTCGGCGCCCGTGGGCATGCCGGTCTTGAGATCGATAATCGGCTGATACCAGATGGTGAACTCGCCGGACTCCACCGCCTTGCGAAGCTGGCTCTCGAGCTGCATCCGGGACATGGCCTCGGCGTTCATCGAGGAGGAGTAGAGCTGGTAGGTGTTGCGGCCCAGCTCCTTGGCGTGATACATCGCCACGTCGGCGCTCTTGAGCAGCTCCTCGGTGTCGGCGCCGTCGAAGGGGTAGATCGCCACCCCGACCGACGTGGTCACGAAGACCTCCTGGCTGCCCAGCCGGAGCGGCTGGCGGAGCGCCTCGAGCAGCCGTCGGGCCACCCGCACCGCGTCCTGCGGGTCGGTGATGTCGGGCAGAATGACGGTGAACTCGTCGCCCCCCAGGCGGGAAACCTCTGCCACGCTCTCTTCCGAGCCGACCCGCGAGACGCTGTCGCTCGGACGCGAACAGGCCACCAGCCGCGCGGCGACCTCTTTGAGCAGCACATCGCCGAGGTCATGCCCCAGCGTGTCGTTGATCCGGCTGAAGTGGTCCAGGTCCAGGAAGCAGACTGCCACCAGCTTATGGGTGCGCTCGGCGCGGACCAGCGCCTGCGCCAGCCGTTCCTTGTAGAGCACCCGGTTGGGAAGGCGGGTGAGGCTGTCGTAGAAGGCCAGAAAGCGGACCTGGTCCACCATGCGCGCGTTGGAGAGCGCCACCGCCACCTGGTCGGCCAGCCGGCGCACCTGCACGGTCTCCTCTTCGGAGGTCTCGCCCGGCTTGCGCCGAACCGCCAGGACACCCAGCAGCTCGCCCCCGTACCCCAGCGGAAAGGCCTCCACTACGACAGCCTCGCCGGCACGCCGGAAGTGCGCCAGGTAGTCCGGAATCGCGAGATCATCCCTGCCGAATACCAGGCGTCCGGGGTGCCGCCGGGTCTCCTTGATATCCTCTGGCGTGAGCACCGTGGCCATCCGGCCGGGCCGTTCCGCGACGCAGAGGCCAGTCCAGGTGGTGCCCACCGAGCTGCTTCCCGGCTCGAGCAAAGTTACGCTGATACCCTCGCAGGGAGCGATCTCCGGCACCCGATCGAGCACCGTTTGTACGATGGCGCCGCTATCCACCGACGAAAGTACAGCGCGGTCGATCTCCGCGGCGGTCTGGAGCGCGCGGAACTGGCGGCCCAGCTGGACCGTCATCGCGTTGAATGCGCCGGCCAGCTCCTGCAGCTCGTCGCCGCTGGTGACGTTCACCGGCGTTTCGAAGTCCCGTTCCGCGATTCGCCGCGTCCCTCGCCTGAGCTCGGCAAGCGGAACCAGGCTCTTGCTGATCTGGCTGATGCCGAGAACCAGCACCATGAGGAGTGCGAAGGCCAGGAAGAGTGGAAAGGTGCGAGAGAAGGCGGCCATCGGAGCCAGCACATCGGACTGGGGCTCGCTCAGCAGCACGCGCCAGGGGGGGAGCTTGAAACGGCGGGTCTCGGGCAGTGACCACCAGGTGGCCACGGCCGCGCCGGTCTTCCCGGGCCACTCGACCGTGCCCCGGGCGGTGGACCCAATCCGCTTCGTCACAACGGGAGAGAGCGACGCGGGCATCTCCGCAGACCCGAAGAGAATGCCGAGCCCGGGATCCCAGAGGGCCAGATCAGCGCTACCCGGGAGCGCCTCCTCGTCGGCAGGGCTCCAGAGGTAGGAGGGATCGATTCGCCCCACGAACCGGGTCGCGCCCCACGCCGCGTCGGCCGGCCGATGCACCAGGTACACGCCGAAGCCCTCACCGGGCACGCCCTGTGCGATGACGGTGCTCTGGCCGGGACCCAGCGAGGGCAGAGTCTCGAGGTCGAGCTTCGCCATCCTGTCGAGCTCCCCGACCAGGAGCGTTGTGCTGTCACCCGAAACGCGAACCAAGGCCTCCACCGCGAAGAGCAGGCCCTCGCCACAATCCTGGCTCGCGGTACCTACCCCACCGCCTTGGCACTCCTTGAGCCTGGGGACCACCTTGCGCAGGTCGTTTTCGAGGAAGGTCAGCCGGTCATAGAGGGTCTTGCCAGCCGCGCTGGCGAGTGCGGCCAGCCGCTCGCGGCTCTGCTCGGTGAGCTGTTCCGAGACGCTCTTGAACGAGAGGAATGCGACTGCACAGGTCGGCACCAGCGCGCAAATGATGAACAGGAACAGCAGGCGTCGTCCGAATCGGCTCCGGAGGAGCAGACGTTCGACGAGCGGCTTGACCACCTTGTCGGGCCGAGAAGTAGCGGTCATGGCATCCGCGTTGAGGGCTATCGCCGGGCGACCTGTCCCGGACCGCGCCATATAGAGCACGGCCCGGGCCAATCGGGAGCGCGAAACCAACAGTCAATGGCGGCAACCGGTTGCGGGCGAACATGATGAGGTGCCAACTTTCGCACCTCCCGTATCCCTCACGCTGGTTTGCAGTTGCTTGATCCGGCGGGCGGCTCTGGTGATTATCCCCGACCCACCACCCCCATCCGAGAGACGAGGATCGCATGGCGAAACCCCTGGTCGGCGTCGTAATGGGCTCGAGCTCGGACTGGGAAGTCATGCAGCACGCCGCCCGGCGCCTGGCCGAATTCGGGGTGCCGTACGAGGCCCGGGTCGTCTCGGCCCATAGGACGCCTGACCTGCTCTTCGAGTATGCCGGGACGGCCGCCGGCCGGGGTCTGGTCTGCCTCATCGCCGGCGCCGGCGGCGCCGCGCATCTGCCCGGGATGCTCGCCTCCAAAACGGTGCTGCCCGTGCTCGGCGTGCCGGTGCCGTCGAAGCACCTTCAGGGTCTCGACTCGCTGCTTTCCATCGTGCAGATGCCGGCCGGCGTACCCGTCGCCACGTTCGCCATCGGCGAGGCCGGCGCCCACAACGCCGCCTTCCATGCGATCGCGATGCTGGCCGTCGCCGATCCGGGACTGCGAGTGCAGCTCGAGCGATTCCGCGCCACGCAGGAAGCACAGGTCCGCTCGATCACTCTGCCGACACCCCTTTCCGGATGATCCTGCCCGGCGCAACTCTCGGTCTCCTTGGCGGGGGCCAGCTCGGACGGATGTTTACGGCGCGGGCCCGTACGATGGGCTATGAGGTGGTCGTTCTCGACCCCGACCCCACGTCGCCTGCGGGCGGCGTCGCCACCCGGCACCTGTGCGCGCCCTATGACAACCCGGCGGCGCTCGAGCAGCTTGCCGCCGTGGCCTCCGCGATCACCACCGAATTCGAGAATGTCCCTGCTGCTGCGATGGAGTTCCTCGCCACGAAGGTGCCGGTGCGCCCGGACCCCGGCACGGTGGCCATCGCGCAGGACCGGCTCCGCGAAAAGGCTTTTTTTCGCGATGCCGGTATCCCGACGGCGGGCTTCCACCCGGTGCCCGACGCCGACGGGCTCGAAGCCGCCTGGGAGGTGATCGGCGCGCCGGCGCTCCTGAAAACCAGCCGGCTGGGCTACGACGGGAAGGGACAGGCTGTAGTGGCCACCCGCGAGGAAGCCCGCCGTGCCTTCGCCTCGTTCGGAGGAGTGGTCTGCGTTCTGGAGCGGATCCTATCGCTGGAGGCGGAGATCTCGGTGGTGCTGGCACGCGGGGCCGACGGCGCCGTGGCCGCCTTTCCTCCGGGAGAAAACGTGCACGTCCGCGGCATCCTTCATACGACCACCGTGCCGTCGCATCTCTCGCACGGGCTCACCGACCAGGCCCTCGCCATGAGCTCCCGCATCGCGGCACAGCTCGACTATG
>JAYUAL010000226.1:0-10658 GCA_043741355.1 Gemmatimonadales bacterium
CCGCGCCCGTCTCCGGATCGATGATCTCGGGATAGAAGTGATCCTCCCATATGTGGAGCCCGTCCTTCGTCTCCACGCACTCGCTCGCCACCCCGGGTCCCATCACCTCCGAGAGTCCGTAGATGTCCACGGCGTGCATGCGGAACCGGCTCTCGATCTCGGCGCGCATCGCCTCGGTCCAGGGCTCGGCGCCGTGAATGCCGACCTGAAGCGAGCATTCCCGTGAGTCGAGCCCGAGCCGCTCGAACTCGTCGGCGAGAGCCAGCATGTACGACGGCGTTACCATGATCGCGTCGGGGCGCAGATCCAACATGAGCCGCACCTGCCTCTCGGTCTGTCCCCCCGACATGGGGATCACCGTGCAGCCGAGCCGCTCGGCGCCGTAATGGGCGCCCAGCCCTCCGGTGAAGAGGCCGTACCCGTAGGCCACTTGCACCAGGTGGCCGGGCTTCACTCCGGCGGCGCGCATCGAGCGGGCGACCAGCTGCGCCCAGGTGCGCAGATCCCTCGCGGTGTACCCGACGATGGTCGGGCGCCCCGTCGTGCCCGAAGAGCCGTGGACCCGAGCGAGCCGCTCGCGCGGAACCGCCAGCATCCCAAAGGGATAGTGTTCGCGGAGGTCGTCCTTGACCGTGAAGGGGAACCGGACGAGGTCCGCCAGCGTCCGCAGATCCTCGGGGTGGACGCCCTGCGCATCGAAGCGCCGCTGGTAAAGGGGAACATTGGTGTAGGCGTGGTAAAGTGCCCGGCGGAGCCGGTCGAGCTGTAGCGCGGAGAGCTCGTCGCGCGAGGCCCGCTCGATGGGCTCGAGGTTGCCGGGTCCCGGAACTTGCATTAGTAGTCGTCCCGGTCGGCGCTCTTGAGATGGAACACCAGCCCCCAGAAGAACGGGCCGGCGTAGCTCACGAAGAAGGCCGCGGCGAGTGCAACGTCCGCCTGCCGGCCGTCGTCCAGGTACATGCTCAACCCGAATAGCGGGACGCCGGCAAAGCTCAGCGCCACGCATTGCCACATCACCGCGCGCTTTTCCCGCTGCCAGCCCCGCTCGGCGTCCTCGCGCTCGTGGGCGCGGGCGGCCTCGCGCTCGCGGACCTCGGCGGACTGGGTCAGCAGCCCCGGCATTCGATGCTCCGGTTAACCGATCACGGCGTCAGCGAACACCCCTCTACCCGTGCGCACTTGGGATCCAGCGGCGCCAGGTTGAGCCGCGCCAGTTCCTGGTTCACCGCCGGGAGGTCGGTGGCCCACACCAGGGCGAGCCGGTCGGTGTAGATCTTGAGCTCGTTGGACAGGATCCCCAGAATTTCCGGCATGTTGTTGGTCGGTGGGCCATCGCCGCGCTCCGCCATCGAGAGCAGCGTGGCCAGCCGGTTGTTCACCTTGATCGGGAAATTGAGCGGATCCTGCCCGCTCTGATTCCGCACCTGGTAGATGGTTTCCTCCACCGCCGAGCTGTTCCTGGTCAGCATTGCGCCGGCCGACGTGAGCGCCGGGTCGTCGGACCGCTTCTGCCGGTCGGCCAGCTGCGCCTTGACCCGGCGGATGGCGATCACCGCCTGGTTCGCCTCGTCGGCCTTGTCCCGCACTCGCCGCGAGAACGCGTACTGCGCCCGCAGGTCGGCATCGGTGACGTCGGTGAGCCAGGGGTTGCGGCGCACCGTCACCGGGGCTGTGAAGGACTGGGCGTCGGCGGTCAGTCGCACGGTGTAGCGCCCCGGAGGCACGGCAGGTCCGGCCGTGCCGGCGCCCCAGAATATCATCCCCGGAAAGCTGGTGACGCCTCGGGTGCGTAGGTCCCAGGCCATCCGCTGAATGCCGGCCCCCTGGGGCAGGAACGATTCGCCGCCCCCGCGGCGGCCCCCGCCCACAGCGGCACGGGCGGAGTCAGGCCGGGCGGTGTCCGGCACGAAGCTGCGCAGTACGGCGCCGGCAGAGTCGAGGATGTCGAGCCGGGCCGTCACCGGCGCTTTCTTGAAGTACCAGCTGATGGTCACAGCCGGGCCGGAGCGCACGCCCGGGGGCGGAGTAAAGAGGAACCCATCCTTCGCCAAGATCTCTGGTGAGGCCTGGCGGAGTGCCGCCACGTCGTCGAGCACCCAGAAGCCCCGCCCATGCGTCGCGATCACCAGTTCGTTGCCCTCGACCACCAGGTCCGCCACCGGCACGTCGGGCATGTTGAGCCGGAGGGACTGCCAGGTGGCGCCATCATCGTACGATGCGTACACCCCGCGCTGGGTCGCCGCGTAGAGCAACCCCCGGCGCATCGGGTCTTCGCGGACTGCGTGCACGTAGGCGTCGGCCGGGAGCCCGTTCACGATCCTGGTCCAGGTTCGGCCGAAGTCCGTGGTCTTGAATATGTAGGGAGCGAAATCGTCGAGCAGGGGACGCCGCACCGAGATGTACGCCGCCCCGGAGACGAAGCTCGACGGATCGATCTGGCTCACCCGGCCAAAGTCGGGCATCCCGGGGGGCGTGACGTTGGTCCAGATTCTCCCGCCGTCCCGGGTGACATGCACCAGGCCGTCGTCGGATCCGGTCCAGATCACGTTCACATCCCGCTTCCCCGCTCCGACCGAAAAGATCGTCGCATACACTTCGGGGCCGTTCATGTCGCCGGTGATGGGGCCGCCCGATTTCTCGAGCGTAGCGGGCTCATGCCGGGTCAGGTCGCCGCTCAGCGCGGTCCAGTTCCGGCCGCCGTCCACCGTGCGCCAGAGGCGCTGGGAGGATACATAGAGGGTCTTCGGGTCCAGCGGCGAAAAGATGATCGGGAAGGTCCACTGCCAGCGCTCCTTGATCTCCTTCGACGGCTCTCCCGAGTAGAACCAGGGGTACGGATTCACCTCGCGGGAAGCGCCGGTGCGGCGGTCGAATTTGTCGACGTAGCCGCCGTTGTTGGTGCCGCTGTAGAAAAGGCCGGGATTGAGCGGATCCGGGGCGATGTACCCGGGCTCACCACCGCCGGCCACGTAGGACACCGCCATGCCTCCGGCGGAGGGGTCGGCTCCGGGCGAGCCGCCGCCCCCACCCCCGCGCCGGAACCCGCCGCCGGCGTTCCAGTTGAATGGCGTGCAGAGCGTGGAGTTGTCCTGCTGCGACCCGCAGACGTGGTAGGGAGTGTGCTTCGTGGTGATGACGTGGTAGAACTGCTCGGTCGGAAAGTCCTGCGCAGTCCACCGGCCGCCGGTATTCGTCGAGACCGCCCCGCCGCCGTCATTGCCGACGACGAGGTGCGCGGGGGCGTCGGGGTCGATCCAGAGATCGTGAAAATCCCCGTGAGTGCCGTTGCCGACGTTGGCTGTGGTCTTCCCCCCGTCTGCCGATCGGAATATCGAGGTGTTCTGCAAGTACACCACGTCGGCGTTCTTGGGGTCGGCAAAGACGTGGGTGTAGTAGAAGGCGCGCTGGCGGATGGCCCGGTTGTCGTTGACCAGCGCCCAGGTGGCCCCTGCATCGTCGCTCTTGAACAGTCCGCCGTGGTCGTTTTCGACCAGTGCGTAGACCCGGCTGGAGCTGGCCCCCGACACCGAGACACCGATCCGGCCCACCACCCCGGCCGGGAGACCGGGGTTCCGGGTAATCTCTGTCCAGGTCTCCCCGCCATCGGTGCTCTTGAACAGTCCGCTGCCCGGCCCGCCGCTCGACATCTGGTACTCCTTGCGGTAGGCCTCCCAGAGCGCGGCGTACATCACGTTGGGGTTGGTGCGATCGATCGAGATGTCGATCGCGGCGGTCTTGTCGTCGCGGTAGAGCACTTTGCGCCAGGTCTTGCCGCCATCGGTGCTCTTGAAGACGCCGCGTTCCTGGTTCGGCACGCTGAATTTCCCGAACGCTGCGACGAACACAATCTCCGGATTGGTCGGATGGATCCGGATTTTGGAAATGCCATGCGACTCCCGGAAACCGACGTGGGTCCATGTCTTGCCGCCGTCGGCGCTCTTGTAGACCCCATCGCCGGGCATGATGTTGCCGCGGATGCAGGTCTCGCCCATGCCGATGTACACGACGTCCGGATTGGTCTCACTCACCGCCACCGCGCCGACCGAAGCGCTGTTGATGAGCCCGTCGGTGACCGGGGCCCAGGTGTCGCCGGCGTCGGTGGTCTTCCAGAGCCCGCCGCCGACGGCGCCGAAGTAGGCCTCGTCGGGACGGCCCTTCACGCCGCTCACGGCGATCGAGCGGCCGCCGCGGTCGGGGCCGATGTTGCGCCAGCGGTATCCCGCCAAGAGGGCGGAATCGAGGGGCGCGGCCGGAGCGGACTCGAAGGCCCGCAGGGCCCGGGGCGACCTGACTGCCCCGGAGCCGGGCAGGAACGCAAGGACTGCGGGCAGCGACAGGGTCAGAAGGGCACGAGATGAGAGCATGCGCGGCTCGGTGCAAGAAGTTGGGATTGTCTCACCATAACTTGGCCCCCAGACGGGGTGGAGGCAACCGGGTAAGTTTCTCGCATGCGCCGCGCGCTCCTGGTTCTGGCGCTGGCCGCCTCGACGCGATTCGGGCTCGACGTTTCGCCGAGTACCCCGGCTCAACCGTCGGCGCCGGATACGCCCTGCGGCGCGAGCGGAGCTGCTCCTCGGCCCAGTCGTGACCTCTACTGCATCGAGCTCGATCCGGTCCCTGCGCTCGAGGGCATCACCGCGACTTTCGAGCTCAATCGCATTCCCTCGCCCTTCGGCGTCAACGTCACTCGAGACGGACGCCAGGTCTACGCACTGGTCCTTCGGGTGACCGGATTGCCGGCGACAAGCGCCTTCTCGGGAGGCGCGCGAGTCTGGATCGCCTGGATGGCAACCCAGCAGCTCCATCCGACGCGCAAGCTGGGCGTGGTGGGCAATGGGCGGCATGCCCTACCCGTGATAGACTGGCCCAAGTTTCTGATTCTGGTCACTGCGGAATCTTCCGCGGACGTTGCCAATCCGGATGGCCGAGTCGCGCTGCGGGGGTTCTCACCGAGCTCGCGGATGCAGCCGCCCGACCTGTCGGAATTCCTCTACGGCGCGGCACCGGTAACCGACCCCGCGGCTCCCCGTCCATCCGCCGCCGGCCCTGATCACGCGCTGCACGCGGGCGAGCTTCCGGTAGGCGGAGGGACCTCCTGGATCCACCCGCCGATTCTCCCCGGTCTGGCCATGATGCCCGCCGAGATGCGGTTCCCCTTTCCCGCGGCGACCCCGTTCCTTCCATCGGAGGCGAGGGGCGCCCCGGTTCCCGACGCGAAGCCGCGAGAGGTGGTGCGCCTCCACGACGGTGATACGCTCCTCCTGACCGCGACGCCGGTGCGGCAGACGGTACGGGGCCACCCATTTATCGGCTACGGATACAACGGCCAGGTGCCCGGCCCGATGATCTGGACCACGCAGGGAAGCACGCTCAAGGTCCGCTACCGGAACCGCATCGAGTGGCCGAGCACGGTGCACTGGCACGGCGTGCGCCTCGATAACCGCTTCGACGGCGCCGAAGGGCTGACCCAGGACGCGGTGCCGCCGGGTGGTGATTTCGACTATACCGTGCACCTCCCCGACGCCGGCCGATTCTGGTATCACCCGCGCCGGCGCGACCACATTTTAAGGGATCTCGGGCTGTACGGGAACCTGCTGGTCACCCCGTCCCATGAGGAGCTCGGTCCGGCCAATCGCGAAGAAGTATTGATGCTGGATGACCTCGAGCTGGCGGACCAGGGGCTGGTTCCCTACGGGCGGGAGCGCACCACGCACGCGCTCATGGGACGCTTCGGCAACGTGATGCTGTTAAACGGCCGCACCGACTGGTCCTTGGACGTGCCGCGGGGCGAGGTGGTGCGCTTCCTGCTGACCAACGTCTCCAATGCTCGGACCTTCAACCTCTCGTTCGGCGGTGCCAGGATCAAGCTGCTCGGCTCCGATCTGAGCAACTTCGAGCACGAAGAATGGGTCGAGAGCGTCGTCGTGGCTCCCGCTGAGCGCTACCTCGTGGACGTGCGATTCGCGGTGCCGGGCACCATCGCCATCGAAAATCGCGTGCTCGCGATCGACCACATCTTCGGCCGCATTTTTCCCCAGGTGGATACGCCCGGCACCGTGCGAGTGAAAGACCAGGCTGCGCGTCCTGACTATGGCGCGGCCTTCGCCGACACCCGCGAGCATCGCGGCGTCATCGCGGACATCGACCGCGTCCGCAACGCTTTCGATCGACCGCCGGATCGCTCCCTGGTGGTGCGCATGGAGGCAAAGGGCCTGCCATTCGTCGTCGAACGATTCCTCCGAATCGATTCGGTCTATTTCCACCCGGTCGAGTGGAGCGGGACCATGCCGATGATGAACTGGAATTCCACCTCGACGGAGGTGCAGTGGATCCGCGCGCGCTCGAGGCGATGGCCCCCGAGGTGCGCGAGGACTATCTCCGCGCGCGGCAGCAGATCGACAGCGCCGGGCAGTCCCGTTTTACCCTCGAGGTATTCCGGAATGGGATGGCGTACGAGCGGGCGTTCGTCATGTCGCTGAACGGTGCCAAAGTCCTCGGGGTCGATACGGACCTGGGAACGGTAGAGAAAGGCAAGCTCGCGGACCTGGTCGTGGTCCGCGGCGACCTCGTTGCCGACCCCGCCGCAATCAAGCAGGTCGTCACGGTTTTCAAGGACGGGATCGGTTACGACTCGGCCAAGCTGCTCGCACTGGTGAAAGGCCGAGTCGGGATCAACTGAACCGGGCGCTCTGGGGGGACTCGCGAAACGGCCTCGCCATTACTGCGCGAGGCCGCCCGCGGTCGTCCTCCCTATTGACTCTATGGACGGATCGGTTGCCAGGCTGGCTGGCCGTTGTCGATGAGCACTCCCAGCCCCACGATGGCCGGGCTGCTGCCATTCGCGTTCATGATCCAGATTGTGTCACCACCCGACCCGTTGGCAAAGAGGATCGGCTCATGCCCGGCGGGGCGCTCGATCGGCTTGCCTATGGAAAGGGCGACTGGTCCCTCACGCCGCGATCAACCCGGGCACCAACTTCCCCGCCAGGCGCACCCCCGCCGGAATCAGCAGCGGATAGGTCCCGTCCACCGTCGACCATCCGAGGATATACCAGAAATTGCCCTGGATGCCGAAGAAGTTGGGATGCTCCCAGGTGCCGAACAGCACCTGCTCGATGTACTTGATGATCGCGCTGAAGGCCACGAACAGCAGATACTGCACCACGATCGACCGCCGCCCGCGAATGCCCAGCCATAGATACGGGAACCCGATCCCGATCCAGACGAACGTGTGCAGAAAGTTGTTGGTCCACGGAAGGAAGCTCATCACCCCGAGCCGGTACAGCAGGTAGTTGGCCCCGAACGCCACCACGAATCCGCAGGGCCAGAGCAGGAGGAACGTCTTGCGCTCCGCCGGGGTCATCTTGAGTCCATGCAGGCTGATGATGAGAAACAGCCCGGCATAGAAGAGCAGGCAGATCAGAATCCGGGCCGGCGTGAACGGGTACGTCATCGCGGACCTCCTGTCAGGGTGTGAGTGCCGCGATCCGGGCCGCGGCGTAGCGGGCGAGCGACATGACGGTCATCTGCGGGTTCACCTGCAGGCTGGTCGGGAAGACGCTCGCATCGGTCACGAACAGGTTCCCGTAGCCGTGGACCCGGAAGTTCTCATCCACCACTCCCATTTTCTGGTTGCGCCCGATGGCGTTGCCGCCCTGCGGATGCGCGCTCGCCAGTGAGATGAACCGCGGGTCCCTGGCCTGCTCGAGCAGCGCGGGGATCTGGCTCGGATCGGTAAGCGATCCGTGGTCCCACGTATTCACGATGACCCGCTTGGCGCCGGCGTCGAACAGGACCCGGGCGAGTTTGTCCAGCCCCAGGACCAGGCGCTCCATATCCCGCGGCGTCTGCACGGCATGGAAGCCCATGTCGTTGGTCATCTTGTTGTGGTACACGCTGCTCTCCCCGTCGGTACCCACGACCATACCGTACGCCGCCATGTGCCCGGCCCGGCGCATGTTGTTGAAGTGGTCGTCGAACCAGCCGCCCATGGTGAGCGCCAACCCGACCGGCAGGCTGTACCAGGTTTCGATCAGGAACCGGTCGCCCATCCGGTCGTTGACGTAATGCCCCATCTGAATCCCGTCAAACGAATTCATCGGTTCCTTGAACTCGGCCATGACCGGCGCCACCATGTTGAACGCCAGGCCCTTGCCCACCGGCAGCCCCCGCCCGATGCCGTTCTTGAGCATCAGATGGCTGGAGGCGAGGGCCCCAGCCGCCAGGACGTAGCTCTTGGCGCGAATCGTCACCCGCCGGCCGTCTCCCAGCCGGGCCCGCACATCCACCACCCGCTGCGGCTTGCCGCTCACCGCCGAAATGAGCTCGACCTCACACTCCGAGATGATCCGTACCCGCTTCCCGAAGTCGCGCTGGGCCCAGGGCAAGGTGCGGAACAGCATCGAGAGCTTCTTGTTGTAGGGACACCCGATGTTGCACTTCCCGCAGCCGAAACAGCCATCCGCTCCGCCCTTGATGTTGCACTCGAACGGCTTCGGCATGGTGAGGCCGGTGTCCGCTCCCGGCTTGCCGATCACCCCGTTGAGCTTGTCCACGCCCTGGTGGAACCGGAACGGCGGACATGAGCCGCCCAGCGGCTGGACCTCGAGAAACGTCCGCACCCATGCGGTGCTGGCCTCGAGCTCCGACACGCTCAGACCGGAGTCGTGGCCGGCGGCCTGATTCCATCTGGCCACGATGGCCGGCGGTGGCGGGAAGCAGATCGCGTTGTTGACCGTCGTGGACCCGCCGACGCAATTCCCCTGCAGCACGCCGAAGCGGTAGTCCGACGCCACCTGCAGGAGGCCGCCGTCGTATAGCGCCTCCAGCTGGGTAAGCTCGTCCTCGGCGAATGCACGGGGCTCGACGTACTGCCCCCGTTCCACCAGCAGCACCTCCTTGCCCCGTTCCGCCAGGGAATAGGCCAGGATCGCGCCGCCGGCGCCGCTGCCCACGATCAGCACTTCGGTCTCGATGATGTCCCCGCTGATGTCCCACGGTCCGTCCACCTCGAGGGCGAGCGGCTCAGGGTCGGGGATGGGCAGCCCGGGATAGCGCTCCCGCCCGCTGAACGGGGTATAGCCCACTGAATCGAATACCCGTGCGTCGCTGTAGTAGCCCAGCACCGCGAGCTGGTGGGCCACCCGGATGAGCGCCTGCAGCATGTTGCGGATGAAGTTCGCTTTTCCCTGCCCCGCTTCCCGCTTGAACCGGATCTTGAGGTAGGTGGAGCGATGCTCGGTATCGATCTCGGGCAGCGGAGGCCACAGCGCGAACACCGGGAAGTAGTGCAGTACGATGAGCGCCACCGGAAAGAGCTTCTTGCGCTCGGTCCGCATGGTGTCCATGGCGCGGTCCACATTGCCCGCCGCCGCCTCGGCGCTGATGCGCTCGTCCCTGCCCTCCGTCATGACCTCCGCGAGCGCCACCAGCGTGCGGTATTCGGTGGGTTTCAGGAACTTGCAGTCCAGCCGGGCCCGCCAGGCCGCCATGTACAGCGCCAGCAGCAGCACCCCGATCACACCGTCCAGGGCGATAGCTCCCCAGAGGATCTGGCTCATGGTCTGGGTCCGGCCCAGGAGGACAAAGGCCTGAGAGAGGACGGCCGGATCGGCAAAGAGCAGATAGATGAGCTGGGCCACGCCGGAGAGGAAATGCACGAAGATCACCGGCCCCACCAGCGACATCCGCTGGCGCACCGAGCCGGCCACCCAGAAGCACACCATGGCCAGCGTGCTCACCTTGACCACCGAATTGGTGACGAAGGGCAGCTCCCGGAAGAAATCCGGTGCCACCCCCGACAGTGGCCCCGCCTCGTAGAGCACCGCCCCGCCCACGAAGATCACGCCGAGCAGGATCACCACCCGCCGGAGCCACTGTTCGGCGGGCGTGAGATACGCCTCGACTGTTTCCCGGGCCGGCGGCGGCGTGGGCGGCGGCAGCGCCGCCCGGGCCTTCAGATAGAGCACGATGAGCAGGGCGGTGATCACGCCGTCGAGCGCCATCGCGCCGATCAGGACCTTGCCCACCGGGCTGTCGCCGCCGATCCCGGGATTCACGACCCGGCTGGTGTCCATGCCAAGCAGCAGGATGGCCATCGCCAGCACCGAGACGAGGTGCGCCGCGATCACGATCACCACCAGGCCGCGCCGGTCTCGCAGGTTGCCCCGAGCGTAGAGGCAGCAGCAGAGCAGAATGCCGACCTTCACCACGGAGTTGGAGACGAACGGCAATTGCTGGAAGAAGGTCTGGTTGGGGAGCAGGAGCGGGCCGAGCTCGTAGAGAAACGCGGCCAGCACAAAGAGCAGTACCAGCAGGCCGAGCAGCATGCGCAGCGCTTTCACGCTGCCGGGTTCGGCGGGAGCCATGGCGGTGGCGGGCACGAGGTCCCCTTTCCCCGATGGAACCCATCGGGCGCGCGTGGATCGGGCATTCGTCATTGCGCGCGCGCGATGCGCGTCACAACTTAAGCGCTGCTGTTTCCGTCCTCGGAGGATGCATGGCTATCTGGAAACCGGAGCGCAGATTCCTCGTTGCCTTTGCGGAAGCGGTACTCGGCCTCGCCGAACCGGACCTTCCCCAGGCGGCCAAGGCGGTGGATCGGCTCGATGCGTTCCTGAACTCCGCGCCGGCCGGCCTTCGCACCAATTTTCATCTCG
>JAYUAL010000227.1:0-1861 GCA_043741355.1 Gemmatimonadales bacterium
TTGTTGAGCACCCGGACCCCGCGGTCCACCAGCTGGCCGAACACCGCGAAGAAGAGCTTGTCCCGGACGATCGGACCGCGGAACTGGCCATCAACTTCGCCCCGGTGGGACAGCTCGGAGCCAAGCTCGGTGACCCGGAGGTTGGTGGCGTTCAGGTGCCAGGACTCGCCATTGGTGCGGAAGGCGCCCTGAAACCGGTTGCTGCCCGACTTGGTGACGATGTTGACGAGGCCGCCCTGGAAGTTGCCGTATTCCGCGCCGGCGCCCAAGCCGCGGACTTCGATTTCCTCGATCCAGCTGGTACTCGGCTGGAGGAAGTCGCCCCCTACGCCGGGGTGATTCACCGCCACGCCGTCGAGCTGATAGTTGTTGGCCTGGGCCGTGGCCGCGCCCCAGATCTGGTCGGGACGTGCCCCCGGCGTAAACGCGACGAGCGCCTTCGCATCGTTGGGCAGCGGCAGGAGCGCCAGCTCCCTGGCCGTGAGCCGGCTTCCGAATTCGGTGTCGCCGGTGCCGATGTGCACCGCCGGCGCCTGAACCACCAGCGAGTCGAGTAACAAGGCCGTGGAGGTGAGGGTGATGAGCACCGTCTCCACCCGCCCGGCGCGAATCAGGATGTCGTTCACCACCACCGGGCGATAGCCGATTCGGCGGACGGTGAGCCGGTACGCTCCCGGGGGGAGGAACGCCAGGCGGAAGCGGCCCCGGGTATCGGAGACCGCCTGCCGGCGGGTGTATCCATCGGTATGCGTCGCCACGAGGTCGGCGAGCGGCACTGCGGCGCCCACGTCGGCCTGAACCCGCCCCTCGAGAATGCCGCTGTTGCCCGATTGGGAGGCGAGCGGGCCCGCGGCCGCGAGAAGCCAGGTTGCCGCCAGCACGGGGAGCCGCAGCCATCGAGTCATTTGAGGATGACCAGGATCGCGCCGCTCTCGTGTCCCATGCCGTAACGCTGCGAAGCGTCGGTGCCGCGGAGATGCTGAATCTCCTTGATGGACGCCCTCGCTACGTCCGCCAGCGTCGAAGGTCCGCCCCGCTTGAGCCCGCTGACATAGACCTGCGGAGGCGGCGTTACCGAGCGTATGGACCTGGCGCCCCGCTGCCGGAGCCAGTTCGGACGAAGCTGCTCGACCAGCGAGAGCGCCGTCTGCGAGGCATCGGGCGCCGCCCGGATTTCCTGTTCGGATATCAGGTCGGGGTTTCGCGTGAGCCTGGGTTCCTTCCGCGTGGTGTCCTGCGCGGCCAGACCTGCGGGGAGAATCAGCGCGGCCAGGCAGACGAGGGGCAGCAGCCGGGTCATGATCGGGGCTCCTTCGGTTAGGCGCACCCCTCACGAAAGCACCTCGCGGAAGACTAGGGAAGGGGGGAGCGGTCCAGCGGCGGCTCTCCATCCAGGCGGCCGGCCTCCCGGGCCGCCTGGCGCAGCACGAACTCGATCTGGGAATTCAGCGACCGCAGATCCGCGGCGGCCCAGCGCTGCAATGCATCGAACAGCGCCGGGTCGAGGCGAAGCAGGAAGGGCTTGCGGCTCAACTGGTGTAGAGCGTGCCCGTGTTCACCACGGGCTGGGTTCCCCGCTCCCCGCAAAGGACCACGAGCAGATTGGAGACCATCGCGGCCTTCCGCTCATCGTCCAGATGAAGAATGTTCTTCTGGGCCAGGAGCTCGAGCGCGTTTTCCACCATGCCCACCGCGCCCTCGACAATCTTGTAGCGGGCCGCGATGATGGCCCCTGCCTGCTGGCGCTGGAGCATCGCGTGAGCAATCTCTTGCGCGTACGCGAGGTGGGAAATCCGCGACTCGAGGACCTGCACCCCGGCCTTGCCCAGCCGCTCCTGGACCTGCGCCATGAGGTTGGCGG
>JAYUAL010000228.1:0-4593 GCA_043741355.1 Gemmatimonadales bacterium
GGCGTGACGGGAGCCGGTCTGTCGGCATCCGGCACGCTGGCGTACATGCCGGGGCAGACGGCGAGCAGACTCATGATGGCGGGCACCGGCCGCGCCGACGTACCGCTCATCGCCGAGGAAAGGAGCTACAATGCGCCCCGATTCTCGCCGGACGGGAAGAAGGTGGCGGTTGCGTTGCGCGGAGCACTCTCCATCGACATCTGGATCTACGATCGCGCCGCCAACACCTTCACGAAACTCACCTCCGAGGGTACCAACACGGCTCCGGAGTGGTCGCCGGACGGTACAAGGGTACTGTTCAAGTCGATTCGCGACGGAGCGGCGGTCTGGTGGCAACTGGCTGACGGGAGCGCGAAGGCCGAACTCCTCCACCGGCCCACGGAGGTTCTGAACGAATCCATCCTGTCGCCGGACGGGAAGTGGCTGGTGTATCGGACCGGTCCCGGTACCGCGCACCCCAGAAATATTTTCGCGGTGCAGCTCAAGGGCGACACGACGCCCCTTGAAATGGCAGTCGGTCCGGCGCAGACGACGCATCCGCGTCTCTCGCCCGACGGGAAGTGGCTTGCGTACCAGTCAAACGAGAGCGGTCGGTTCGAAATCTTTGTGCGACCATTCCCCGAGCCAGGCCCGCGTGTGCAGGTCAGCGATCAGGGCGGAACGGAGCCGCTCTGGACCCGCTCCGGGCGGTCTCTCTTCTACAGAACCGCCACGAGCGTCGTCTCCGTCGCCGTGCCTGGCGGCGGGAAGTTCTCGGTGGGCGAGCGCCGCACTGCGCTGACTGGTGACTACCTCTACGATCCAACGCATGCCAACTACGATATCGCGCCCGATGGCAATGGCTTTCTGATGCTCAAGCAGGCGGGTGCCGAGGAAAAGGCGATCGTGATTCACAACTGGGGCCGCGAACTGCGCGAGAAACTTGCGGGAAGCAGGAAATAGCTACGACGCGACCGGGGCGCACTGTGCTTGCGAATCCTGACCCCGCGTTCAGCGCCAGGGGCTCGCTGCTGTCCGCCCGGCTGCCACTTGCCTCACTGCTCGCCGCGCTCGTACTCGGCATTGCCTTGAACGTTGGCGCACAGGCGGCTCCTCCGGCTGGATCACCCGCGCCGCCGCCCGGATCGCAGAACCCGTCGCCGATGGTCGAGACGACGCGGGCACACGAGAACCGGAAACCCTCCCTCGGGCCGCCCCCCACGGCGTGGGCTAGGTTGGGAGGGCAAAGGAAATTCCTATCCCTAACCTGCGGATCGATCCGGTGGCCAAGATCCTGGTGGACGCGGGGCCCGCACCTGCTGCCGCCGCCGCGTAGACTCGAGGCCGCAGCCGGTCGCCGCCGTCAGGTGTATCATTGACCCTGACCCTCTGATACCCAGGTCCTCCTGAGCGACCCCCGAACCCGGCTCGACAGTGCCCTGGCCGACCGCTACCGGATCGAGCGCGAGCTCGGGCAAGGGGGCATGGCCACTGTCTACCTGGCCCGGGATCTCAAGCACGACCGCGAAGTTGCCATCAAGGTCCTGCACCCGGATCTCGGCGCGGCGCTGGGCGCCGAACGATTCCTCACCGAAATCAAGACCACCGCCAGGCTGCAGCATCCCCACATTCTGCCCCTGCTCGACTCGGGGGATGCCGACGGCCTCCTGTACTACGTCATGCCGCTTGCGAACGGCGAGACCCTCCGCGCGCGGCTGGAACGGGAACGGCAGCTTCCCGTCGAGGACGCGGTCCGGATCGCGACCGAGGTGGCCGATGCGCTGAACGCCGCCCATGCCCTCGGCATCATCCATCGCGATATCAAGCCGGAAAACATTCTCCTGCAAGGCGGCCACGCCCTGGTCGCCGACTTCGGGATTGCCCTCGCGGTGCAGCAGGCCGGCGGCCAACGAATGACCCAGACCGGGCTTTCGCTGGGCACGCCGCAGTACATGAGTCCCGAGCAGGCGATGGGGGATCGCGCGGTGGATGCCCGAAGCGACATCTACGCCCTGGGCGCGGTCTGCTACGAGATGCTGGTGGGGCAGCCACCCTTTACTGGTGCGACGGTGCAGACCATCGTGGCGCGGGTGATGACCGAGCGTCCCGCTTCCATCGTGGCGGTGCGGGATACGGTTCCCCCTTCGCTCGAAGCCGCGGTGCTCAAGGCGCTCGCCAAGCTGCCTGCCGACCGGTTTGCTACGGCGGCGGCCTTTGGCGCCGCACTGGCCTCGCCTCCTACCGCGACCCACACCATTCCGATGGTCGCAGCGCGAACTCGGCGTCGGTCCGGCATTACTCTGGTCGCCGCGGTCCTCGCCGGTGTCGCCGGACTTGGTGTAGGTTGGGCGCTCTGGTCCGGCGGGCAGGAACGCGGTGTGGTCACCGGCCAGATCACCCGGGTCACCGCCGACGACGGGCTCGAGGTCCAGCCGGGCATTTCCCCGGACGGGAGGATGCTGGTCTATGCCGCGGGCACGTCGCTCCAGGTCCGTTTGTACCTCAAGCCGATTACCGGTGGGCGCGCCGTGCCCCTCACCGACCGACCTGCGCGGTCGATGGTGGACTCCACCAGAACCTTCGACGACATCGGTGAGTTGACGCGTGGCGTGGCCGGTTCGGAGCAGGAACCGCGCTGGTCTCCCTCCGGGAACAGCATCCTCTTCCGCATTGACGGCGGCATCGACACCGTGGCGGTCGGGCTCGGAGGTGGAAGAGCGGTCACGCTCATCAGCGGCGAGCAGGGACCGATCGCCTCGGCGACATGGTCCCCGGATGGCCACGAGGTCGCGTTTGTGCGGCGCGATTCCCTGATGGTCTACACCATTGCCAGCGGGGCCACCCGCTTCCTGGCGCGGCTCGCCGGCAAGGAGTGCAGCTGGTCACCGCGAAACGACTGGATCGCCTGCGGGGACCCGAGAAACTTCTCGGTGATCGGGGCCAGCATGGGGAACATCGGTCCCTCGGTGATCCTGCTGGTCCCGGTCGCCGGTGGCGAGCCGGTCCCGCTGACCGAGAACACCACCCTCAACGTGAGCCCGGTCTGGTCCCCCGACGGTCGAGGGCTCTATTTCATTTCGAACCGGGACGGGCAGCGCGACATCTACCATGTTCGCATGGGCAGGAAAGGCCGCCCTGACGGAGCGGTGCGCCGGCTGACCACCGCGATCAACGCGGCGACGCTCTCTCTCTCAGGGGATGGAAGCCGACTCGCGTTCTCGGTCTACACCCCCCAGGCCAATGTTTGGTCACTGCCGGTGCTTCCCGGCGGCGTGGCCACCTCCGCGATGGCCACGCAGGTGACGTCCGGCCACCAGCTGGTCGAGAGTATGTGGATCACGCCCGATGGCAAGACGCTGCTCATCGATGCGGACCGGAAGGGAGACACCGACATCTGGAGGGTGGACCTCGAGCACCCGGGGGAGCTGGAGGCGCTGACCAGCGATCCGATCGATGAATTCGGCGGCGTCCTTTCCCCCGATGGCCGGCGCCTGGCGTACTACTCCTACCCCGAGGGGACTGGTCGGGGCATGATCATGGTCAAGCCTATGGACGGCGGCCCGGCGCAGCGGGTCAATTCTCTCGAGACCGCCGGGATATTCCCCGACTGGAGTCGTGACGGCAAAACCGTCACGTGGGGCTGCCGCCAAGACCCGAATGGCAGGTCGCCGTCATCCTGCGAAGCCACCCAGGACAGCGCAGGACGCTGGAGGGTGGAACGGAAGGCCTACGTGCGGACCAACTGGTCTCCCGACGGTCGCTGGTGGACTCACAATCAGCGGGGATACCTGATCCGCTTCAGGGGAGACAGCCTCTGGATCTGGCCTGCGGACGGGGGAGCGCGGCGATTGCTGTACCACAAGCAAAGCCCCGAAGATCCCAACGCCGCGGAGCTGCAATGGGGCCGGGACAGCAAGGCGCTTTTTTTTCGAAGTCGGGATGGCATGGGCAGAGCGCTCTTCTGGTCGCTCTCGATCGCGGGCGGCCCGCCGCGGCTGATCGCCCGCCTCGATGATCTGTCCAGACCGTCTTATCGGAGGGACTTCGCCACCGACGGGCGTCGCATTTACTTCACCATCAACGACCGGCAGAGCGACATCTCGGTAGTGGAGCTGATCGAGGGAGGGCGGCCCCGATGAACCATCCGAACGAGGGCGCGGATCGGAGCTGACCGACTCCCTGCTCGCTCGCGTTCCCCTAAGGCCCACCTTTGCGCCGCACATCGCACAACCCAACTAACTTTCGACGCTCTTGGCGCAGTCCGCATCTCATCGAGCACCACAAGTTTGCCGGCAAGGAGTCCAGCTACCTGCTTCATGAACACGCCCCGCGCGACTGGGTCACTCGGCGCTTGCCTGAGAAGCACTTCACCGACCGGGGTCCTTGTTCGTGCTTGACTTCCAGGAAGCAACGCCTTCGCTCTAGGGTGACCAAGGCTATTGGCACGCGGACCATCGGGTGAGCTGGGAAGCGGTCGGCGGCCGCTACCGGGTGAACCGGCGCGGCACGAAGCAGCGTCCGCTGACCGCAGCGCAGCGACGGGAGAATCGCCGGCGCTCGCGCCAGCGGGCCCGCGGGGAACATGCGTTTCATGTGGTCAAGCGTCTTTGGGGT
>JAYUAL010000229.1:0-4592 GCA_043741355.1 Gemmatimonadales bacterium
CTCCGGTCGATTCGCTGAAGAGCAAGGCGGATTCGCTCAAGGCCAGGCCCGACAGCACCAAACCGGCACCCATTCAGCGGACTCGATGACCGACGCCCGGCGCACCCTCCCCTCGGTGGATCGCCTGCTCAACGATCCGGGCATTCTCGCGCTGCTGCAGAGCGCTCCGCGCAACCTGGTGGTCGCGGCGGTTCGCGAGGCCATCGGCGCGGCGCGGAGCGGGCGCGCGCCTGCGCCCACCGATTGGGTGGCCGAAGTGGCGGAGCGCGTGGCACAGCGCGCTACTCCCTCACTCCACTCGGTGCTCAACGCGACCGGTGTGATTCTGCACACCAACCTCGGCCGCGCGCCTCTGGCCCGGCGGGCGCTGGAGGCGGTCCTCTCGGTCGGCGCGGGGTACAGCACCTTGGAATTCGACAGTGCCACCGGCACCCGCGGCAGCCGCAGCGACCACTGCGGCTCGCTGCTCGCGACCCTGGCGGGCACCGAAGATGCGCTGGTGGTGAACAACGCCGCCGGCGCGCTGGTCCTCGCGCTCAACGCCGCGGCGGCGGGCCGTGAGGTGCTGATCTCCCGCGGGGAGCTGATCGAGATCGGCGGCTCCTTCCGGATTCCCGACATCCTGGAGAAGAGCGGTGCCATCCTGCGCGAAGTGGGCACCACCAACCGAACTCACCTGGACGATTACCGGAAGGCACTCTCGGAGCGCACCGGCGCGATCCTCACGGTGCACCGCTCCAACTTCGAGCAGAGCGGATTCGTCGCCACGCCTCGACCCGCCGAGCTGGTCGTCATAGCACGCGAGGCGGGCGTGCCCTACCTCTACGACGTCGGCGGCGGCTTGCTCATGGATCTCACGCCCTGGAATCTGTCGGGAGAGCCGCGGGTGCAGGACGCGGTCGCCTCGGGAGCGGACCTGGTGCTCTTCAGCGGCGACAAGCTCCTCGGCGGCCCGCAGGCCGGATGCCTGGTGGGGCGCTCCGCACGAGTGGCCGAGACCCGGCGCAATTCATTCGCCCGCGCGATGCGGGCGGACAAACTGACCCTCGCAGCGCTCGAAGCCACCCTCTCGCTGTATCACGATCCGGCGCTCGCGGTGAGCGAAATACCGGTGCTCCGAATGCTGACAGTCTCCGCCGAAGAGCTGGCCCGCCGCGCCGAATCCCTGCGTCAGGCCATCCGGGCGCCGAGCCCGCCGGAGCTGTGGTCCGGCTTCTCGGCGGTGGGCGGGGGCGCCTTCCCCGGTGCCGAGCTCGCTACCACGCTGGTGGCTCTCAGGGGCGGTTTGATGGGTGCGTCGGGCCTGGCACTCCGGCTCCGCCTGGGAACACCGCCGGTGATTGCGCGGGTCCACGATGACCGCGTGGTACTCGACCCGCGGACGCTGCCGGAGGAGGCCCTTCCCGCCGTGGCGGCGGCGGTCACCGTTGCACTCAGCGACGCGTGACCGCCCGTCCGCCCGTCCCCACCGTCCGTCCGTCCGTCTTTCTCGACCGCGACGGCACCATCGTCAGCGACTCCGGCTACCTGCGCGACCCGGATCAGGTCGTGCTGCTGCACGGGGCCGGCCCCGCCATTGCGAGACTGAATCGAGCCGGCTTGCCGGTCATCGTGGTGACCAATCAATCGGGAATCTCTCGCGGATTCCTCACCCCGACGGAGTACCGGAGCGTCGCCGCACGCCTCGAACAGTTGCTCCTGCCGTTGGGTGCCCGAATCGATGCGACGTACTATTGCCCCCACGCTCCGGAGCACGATGGCCCCTGTGACTGCCGCAAGCCGGGCCTCCTGCTCTTCGAGCGGGCCGCGACCGAGCACGGCGTCGACCTGGCGGCGTCGTGGTGGGTGGGCGATCGGCTCAGCGACGTCCTCCCTGCCACCGCGCTCGGCGGAACCGGCCTGCTGGTCGAGACTGGCGAGGGGCGAACCCATAGCGAGGCGGCACGCGACAGGGGATTCGGGGTGGTTTCCGGGTTGGAGGCCGCGGCCGAGCGGATTCTCTCCGGCGCCGCCCGGAAATCCGGGTGAGGAAACGCTATTTCCGGCGGCGCTCCACCAGCCGGTCCTCGCCGGGGTGGAAGCGCCACCGGGGATGTGATCCCTGCAGGGTGACGCCACCCATCTGGCGCGCCGCTCCGGAGAGCTCGCACCAGTCGGCCCGCCCCGCGAGGACCCGCCTTCCCTGGGCGGTGAGCCAGATCTGCCGCTCCTTGAGCTCGGCGTCGGGTAGCCGGTTCAGGCGCGGATGGGTGCCGGCGAGCAGAGGGTGCAGGCCGGTCGCCAGATCGCGCAGCACCGCGTAGAACATCGAATCTCCCATGAAGGGCCGCGGCTCCCGCCTCTGGACCCGGGCGAAGGCTTCCGCGGCGCCCCCGGCGCCCCCATCGATCGCTTCCAGCGCGAGTTGCGCCGTGCGGGAAAGACCGTTGAGAGTGGAGGGATACTCCGCCAGATAGCGCTTGATCGCCCCGGGAAGGAACGGCAGCGCGCGGGTTCGCGATCGAGCCAGCCGGATCAGCTCTCTGGGATGCGGGGCATTGAACGCCGCCCAGGCCTCCCCGGCCAGCCCGAATTGGCGCCGGGTAACCTGACGGCGCGTTGGGAGGAGTCCCCCGAGCTCCGCCGGAGTGAGCTGGCCCAAGCCGACGAAACGCTCGACCCCGGGAAACCCACTGATGCAGATGAGCGAAAGCCTGGTGTGGTCGGCCCGCGGCCTCAGGCGCTGCAGCAGGTAGACCAGGATCGTCTGATCGAAGAGGTCAGCCTCGAACCAGAGCACCGTCTCGTTGTAGTGCTCGCACTGGTCGACCCGCCAGTCCGCGCCCATGATCTCTCGATAGGTCTCCGTCATGGGTACGAAGAACCGGCCCGACAGGTAGGCGGCCCGTTCCCGCTGCCGATCGGTCTCGCTGGCGTGGTGGTGCAGGGGCCCTTCCGAGAGTACGTCGGTCCAGCGAATCTTGTCGCCCGGCATCCCGGCCTGGTCGAGCTTCTCGAGGATGTCCTCCCCGCACCGGATGTGGAGGAAGGGGCGCGGGTCCGGAAGCTGGGCGAGTTTATATTTGCGCGCTATGCGCTTGCGCGTGGCCACCGTGGTGTCGGGCAAAGGCAGCAATCTGGCGGCCCTCCTCCGCGCCCTGGGACCGGACGCCCCCGCGCAGGTGGTGCTGGTCATGAGCGATCGAGCCCAGGCGGGCGGGCTCGAGCTGGCGCGCCAGGCCGGCGTGCCGACTCACGTCTTCAATGATATCGCGAATACCGGAGAATGGCTTCGCGTGCTGGCCGCCGCCAACGTGGGGCTCGTGGTGCTCGCCGGGTTTCTCAAGCGGGTACCGGGGCCGGTCGTCGAGGCGTGGGAGGGCCGGATGATCAACATCCACCCTGCCCTGCTGCCGCGCCATGGCGGCGCCGGGATGTACGGGGGACGCGTACACCAGGCTGTGCTGGAAAGCGGGGATCGCGTTTCCGGCGCGACGGTACATCTGGTCACCGAGGAATACGACCAGGGCCCTGTGCTCGGCCAGGCGCTCGTTGCAGTGCTGCCGGGCGACACGGCCGATATCCTGGCCGCTCGAGTGCTCGAGGCGGAACACCGATTGCTCCCAGCCGTCGTGCTGGCCGCGGCAAGGGCGGGAAAGCCTGTGCCGCTCGAGTTGAACGAAGCGACCGGGACGACCATCCTGGCCCCCGAACCCTGATCCTTGAGCCTGATATGCCGCGTGCCCTGATCTCGGTAAGTGATAAACGCGGCATCGTCGACTTTGCCCGCGGCTTGATCGAGCTGGGGTGGGAAATCGTCTCGACCGGCGGCACCGCCGCCACGCTCAGCAAGGCTGGGCTCCCCGTCACGTCGGTGGAGCAGGTCACCGGCTTTCCAGAGATCCTGGACGGGCGGGTCAAGACACTCCATCCCGCGATCCATGCCGGACTGCTGGCCCGGCCCCAGATCGAGGGCCATCGCCGCGAGCTGGAAACCCACCGGATCAGCTCGTTCCAGCTCGTCGCGGTCAATCTCTACCCCTTCCAGGCCACCATCGCGCATCCGTCGGCCACCCTCGAGGATGCCATCGAGAATATCGACGTCGGCGGCCCGTCAATGCTCCGCGCCGCGGCCAAGAACTACGAGAACGTGATCCCGGTCGTCGATCCCACCGATTACCGGCTGGTGCTCGACGCGTTGCGCAAGGGCCCGATGTCGGACGACAGCCGGCGAGCGCTCGCAGCCAAGGTCTACGGCCACACCGCCGAGTATGATACGGCGGTCGCGGGCTACCTGACCGCGCGCGGCGAGGGGCTGCCTCCGCGCATCAACCTCTCGGTGGAGCGGATGCAGGAGCTCCGTTACGGGGAGAATCCCCAGCAGCGCGCGGCGCTCTACGCCACCGAGGAGCCCCGGGGCATTCGCGACCTGAAGCAGCGCCAGGGCAAGGATTTGTCGTTCAACAACCTGATGGACATCGACGCCGCGACCGCGGCGGTGGGCGCCTGGAAAAACCGTCCTGCCTGCGCCATCCTCAAGCACACTACGCCCTGCGGCATCGCGGTTGGGCGCACCGCGCTCCAGGCCCTCACCAAGGCCCGCGCCACCGACC
>JAYUAL010000230.1:0-1853 GCA_043741355.1 Gemmatimonadales bacterium
CACGATTCTCTCCGCGGCATGTCCGTCGCCGAAGGGGTTTTCTCCCGAAGTCATCGAGCGGTAGACCGCGGGATTGCCTAACACGCAAATCGCCTCGTCGACGATCGCGTCCCGGTCGGTGCCGACCAGCTTGCCGAATCCCGATTCGATCACCTCGGGGCGCTCGGTAACGGTCCGGAGGATGAGCACCGGCTTGTGCATCGCGGGCGCCTCCTCCTGGATGCCGCCGGAGTCGGTGAGCACCAGTACGCTGCGGCGCATCACCTCGATCAGGTCGGCGTACTCCAGCGGCTCCAGCAGGGTGATGCCGGCCACGTCCCGGAGCTCGTGGTAGACCGTCTCCCGCACCAAGGGATTGAGATGCACCGGAAAGACGATCTCGAGCCCGTCGTCCAGCTCCACCAGGTGGCGGAACGCGGCGCACACGTTGCGCAGGCTCTGGCCGAGATTTTCGCGCCGGTGCACCGTCGCGAGGATCACCCGCTTCAGGTTCCAGCCCACTCGGTTGAGCGCGGGATCGTCGAACACCCCGTCGTGCCGCATCGCGGCCAGCGCGTCCACGATGGTATTGCCGGTGACGTAAATGTGCTCTTCGGCCACCCGCTCGGCCAGCAGGTTTTGCCGGGCCCGCTCGGTCGGCGCGAAGTGGAGGTCGGTGACGCAGCTTGCCATGCGGCGGTTCACTTCTTCGGGGAAGGGTCGCCGCGAATCCCCGGATCGGAGCCCGGCCTCGACGTGCCCGATCGGGACGCCATTATAGAACGCCGCCAGCGCCGCGGCGATCACCGTGCTGGTATCGCCCTGTACCAGGAGGAGGTCGGGCTCCACATCACGAAACGTCGCGGTGAGCGCGATCAGTGCCCGGGCGGTGAACCCCGCCAGAGTCTGATTGTCGTGGGTGAGCCCCAGGTCGATGTCCGAGGTGAGCCGGCAGGCATGCATGGCCTGCGCGAGCATCTCCCGCTGCTGCGAGGTGGTGATGACGATGGTCTCGAAATGCGCATCCCGGCGCCTGAGCTCCCGGATCACGGGAGCCATTTTGATCGCCTCGGGGCGGGTGCCCAGGACGATGGCTATTCGGTGCTTTCGGGTACTGGGGAGGGGCATGGGTGCAAGAGAATGCAAATAAGAGGCCCGACGATCAATTCGCGTAAGTGCTTCAAGGACAATCAGATAACCTGACTCACGCTCCGGTTCCCTTGGGTCGGCATGCCAGGACCCGCACCGTTTCAAGCGTAATCACTCCCACTGCGCCGTCTCCCCTCCTATCTGGCGCGGATCAACTCTCGCGCCGCCCCGATTCCCGCGACCGCAGCCGCGACGGTGAGGGCCACGCTGAGCCCGGTATACAGCGCCGCGCGGCGCCAGTCGCCCTGCTCCAGCATGAGCACGGTCTCGTAGCTGAACGCCGAGAACGTGGTGTATCCCCCGCAGAAGCCGATCGTCAGCATCGTCCGCACCTCGGGGGAAAGGGCGGTGGTTTCCAATCCATAGCGCTGCAGGAATCCGAGCAGGAATGACCCGGAGACGTTGATGAGCAGGGTGTGGAAGGGAAAGGTGCCCCCGGTGTGTTGCTGGATCCACCCGCCCACGAGATACCGGACGGCTCCGCCGACGGCGCTGCCCAGCGCGACGTACCATATCATGGAAGAGAGGATAGCGCACGTCATCCTCCTGTCATGGTAGTCTTCTAGCTTCTCCTGCCCGATCCGGAGTGATCGGATAGTCAATCCGAACAGGAGATCTTATGTCGACCCGCAATCGTCTGACCCTCGCGACCCTGATCCTCACCCTCGGCATCGCCTCGGGCGTTGTGGCCCAGGCCAGTCCGCTCAAGGTGAAGGAAGAAAAAA
>JAYUAL010000231.1:0-10584 GCA_043741355.1 Gemmatimonadales bacterium
GCCGTCCATGAGCACCCTACGTTTGGTTTGACGCTCGCCTTGCCGGTAATGGCGACCGGACTTTTTCACGGTGCTGCCGACGGCCCGGGTGATTCTCGAAGGCGGCCCCCACTCGCCCTGGGTGAGCCGCGTCGTCGCGGCGAGTGGGCATGAGGTCCTTGTCGCGAACCCCCGTCGGGTCCGTCTCATCAGCGCCGCGGTGCGCAAGAACGATCGAATCGATGCGGTGACCCTGGCCCGGCTGGGTCGAGCGGATCCCGCGCTGCTCACCGATTCGTCATCGCGGCGAGACCGCCCAAGCCGATCTCGGGCGCCTCCGCGCGCGCGATGCGCTGGTGCGGACCCGCACCCTGCTGATCAATCATGTCCAGGGCACCGTCAAAGCGATGGGCTACCACGTGCCCTCGAGCACCGCGCGCACCTTCGCCCTCCGGGCACGGTCCGCGCTGCCGCCCGCCCTCGCGCCGGCCCTCGCGAATGTGGTGGACACCATTGCCCATCGCACCGAGCAGATCGCGGCCGCGGACCGGGCGATCGCGCTCCTCGCGCGGGACCGGTATCCGGAAGCGGCGCGCCTCCGCCAGATCGCGGGGGTGGGCCCGATCACCGCGCTGTGCTTTGCGCTCACGCTCGAGGATCCCACCCGCTTCGCCGAGAGCCGCAGCGTGGGCGCCTATCTTGGGCTCTGTCCGCGGGAAAGCCAGTCGGGGGCCCACGCACCCCAACTGCGCATTACCAAAGCCGGCGATCCCATGCTGCGGGTTTTACAATCGAGGGCGGCGGCACTCGACCCTGGGCTATCTCAGCCCGGTGATGTTCGAGCTCCGCCTCGCGGCTTAAATCATTGTCTATTGGAATGGGGCAAGGTCAGGCTGGTCCACAGGCGAGCTCCGTGCTGACATCCTGACACTCGATCGACACGGGCCCAGAAAACCGGTGCCAAATACCCCCGCTACGCCGCCGCCCCTCCGCACCATCGAACGGAGGTCTTCGCGCTGCTGTAGCGGCCGACATACGCTCGTAGGCTGCTCAGGAGTGGGAGACAGCGATGCCCGGGCCCCGAGAGGGTCGTGTCAGGTTCGGGGGAGGAGGTAGAGTCCTCGGATGAGCGAACGGCGAGCTACAGCGTCTCCGCCCCGGCGACCGAGACGCGGTGCGAGACCAGCGGGAGCGGCGTAGCGCTCTCCCCAATCACGATTGCCTCATCGAGCGCGGTGCGGGCCCGCTCCGCGTCCGCCTCGGTCCGGGCATGGATCACGGCCAGGACATCCCCCCGCTGAACGCGCTGCCCCGGTTTGGCGGGAATCATCAACCCGACACCGGCGTCGATCGCGTCCTCGGTCCTGGAGCGCCCACCGCCCAGCGCGATGATGGCATGCCCGATCTTCCGGGGCGGGATGTCGGTGACCACCCCACCCTGCACGGCGCGATACTCCATGGTCACCGGCGCCTTGGGCAGCCGGCCGTAGTCCGACACCACCCGCGGATCCCCGCCCTGCGCCTCGATCATCCGCGCGAACATCTGCAACGCCCGCCCCGACGTGATGGTGTCCTCAAGCCGGGTCCGGGCCGAGGCGCGATCGGCCTCGACGCCCGCCACGATGAGCATCTCCACCGCCAGCGCAGAGGTCACCTCCATCAAGTCCGCCGGCCCCCTGCCCTGCAAGCCTTCGAGCGACTCGATGACCTCGAGCGAGTTCCCGCAGGCGATGCCGAGCGGACGATCCATGGCCGTGAGCAGCGCCACGGTAGGGCAGCCGTTCGCCTCCCCGATGCCGATCATGGTCCGGGCCAGCACCAGGGACTGGGCCGGATCGGTGATGAACGCCCCGCTGCCGGTCTTGATGTCCAGCACCAGCCCCGAGAGCCCCTCGGCCAGCTTCTTGGACATGATGCTGGCGGAGATGAGCGGAATCGATTCGACCGTGCCGGTGACGTCACGCAGGGAGTAGAGCTTCTTGTCCGCCGGACAGATTTCCGGGGTCTGGCCCAGCATCACCAGGCCGAGCTTCTTTACCTGGGCGATGGCCTCATCCAGCGAGAGCCGGGTGTTGAACCCCGGAATGGACTCGAGCTTGTCGAGCGTGCCGCCGGTATGTCCCAGCCCCCGACCCGAGATCATGGGCACCGCGACGCCGAGGCAGGCCACCATCGGCGCGAGCAGGAGCGAGGTCTTATCACCCACGCCGCCGATGGAATGCTTGTCCACCCGCGGCGTGGCCCAGTCGCCAAAGTCGAGCGAGGCGCCGGAGCGGAGCATGGCCTGGGTGAGAGCGGACAGCTCCCCCGGCTCGAGGCCCCGCCACACCACCGCCATCGCCAGGGCGCTCATCTGGTAGTCGGGCACCTGGCCCGCCACATACCCGGTGACCAGGGCGCGCCATTCGTCGCCGGTCAGCGGCAGGCCGTCGCGCTTGCGCTCGATTAGTCTTGGGATGAGCATGTGGCCGAGTAGAGAGCGGTGACCGACTTCGACTTCGGTGCCTCATGATAACATACGCATTCGCCGTCCTCCTCGCCCTGGCGCCGCAGGGCCCCTCCCGGGACTCCCTCCTCGCCGAGGGAGTGCGGCTGGCCCCGATGCAGCCCGGGGCGGCATTGGTCCGTTTCGAAGCGATTCTCGCCCGCGACTCGCTCGACCTGACGGCCAACTGGCGCGCCGCGATCGCGCTCTCGGACCTGAGCCTGCCGCTCACCCGGAAGCCGGATCGGCCGCGGCGCGATTCGCTGCTGTGGCGGGGCCAGGAGGATGCCCGCCGGGCGGTACGGCTCGCTCCCAGCGATGCCAATGCCCTCTTCGCCCTGGGGATGGTGCTCGGCAACACCGCCCTCACGAGGGGCAACAAGGAGCGGGTGCGGATGGCAACCGAGATCCGCTCGCTCGCCCTCCGCGCCATCGCCGCCGACTCGACCCACGACGGAGCCCTGCATCTCCTGGGACGGTGGAACTACGAGATCATGAAGCTCTCAGGCCTGGAGCGCTTCGTCGCGAAGAGCATCCTGGGCGGCGGGATATTCAGCCAGGCGAGCTGGGCGGAGGCTCGAAGGCGCCTGGAGGAAGCGGTGGCCCTCGACCCGGAACGGATCTATCACCGGCTCGACCTGGCGCGCATTCTCTCGGCCCGCAACGAATCCGCGGCGGCCCGATCGGAGCTCCGGCTCATTGCCGGCTTGCCGAATCGGGTCGCCGCGGATTCCACCTACCGGCGGGAAGCGGTGGAGCTGCAGGCGAAACTGGGAAAGCGGAATCCTGACTCCTAGCCTACTCGCTTTTTTATCTCCTTGACCTTTTCATCCGCCAGCTCCTTCGCGTCATCGATATGCCGCTTGAGCTTCTTGCGGGTGACCTTCCCCGTGGCCGGGGCAAAGAGCAGCGCTACCGTGGCGCCGACCAGCGCGCCGATGGCCAGGCCCGCAGCAAAGCTTCCGGCGCCCAGGCCCCCCGGCGCTTCGGCTTCGACCTCTTCGAATTCCTCGTCATCATCATCGTCATGGCGTCGCATCCAGCACTCCTGTGAACGGTGGATCCGCTCCGGAACGTACCCCGCCCCGCTTCGCTTGACCACCTCCCACCGGCAGCCCAAGTTCCACCCCTTATGACCAACCCGCCTGCTACCGGTACCGCAGAACAGATTACCCGCCTCACCGCTCGGGTCGGCGCGCTGGAGCGGGAGCGCAAGCAGCTGCTGGCCCTGCTGGATCTGCTGCGGGAGATCAGCGGCTCCCTCCACTACGTCGACATCGTACAGACCGTCGCCCGCCGGCTGGGCAACACCTTCGGGCTGGACCGCTGCTCGGTGTTCCTGGCCGAGCGGGGAGGCGGCGCCGTCCACCTGGTGGCGAGCTACGAGGATCCCGCCATCCGGAATCACGTGGTGGATCTGACCCGTTACCCCGAGCTCCGCCGCGCCCTGGAAACCGGCGAGGTGGTCAACATCCCCGACGCGACCCGGGACCCGTCGCTGGCCGGCGTTTTCGCGGTGCTGACCAGCCGCCGGGTCCAGTCGATCACGGTGGTGCCGATCAGCTGGAGGGGTGCTGCCATCGGCGCGATCTTCCTCCGCACCTTCAAAGACGGCGCCGAGCTGGCGGAGCAGGAGGTGGAGTTCTGCCGGGTGGTGGCAGACCTCACCGCCCGGGCCCTCCGGCAGGCGCATCACTTCGAGCGGCTCCGCGCCACCAAGGGCGGCGGGGCGGCGGCGGTGGCGGCCGAAACCGAGCGCGCCGCGATGCTGGGATTCCTCCGGCGGTTCCTGCTGGCCTTCGGCGACCGTGACGGAGCCTGGGACGAGGGACTGTTGGCCCGCTCGAGCTCTTCCGAGCTGGACCGGCTGGTGGGTGTCGCGCTGACGGTACTGACCAACGAAGCCCAGGGGAAATGACCCCCAAGCCGCCCGCCGCCGCGTCCCAGCGGGCGAAGGAGCTCCGCCGGCGGATCGACCGGGCCAACCAGCTCTACTACGTATCCGATCAGCCGGAGATCCCCGACGCGGAATACGACAAGCTGTTCCGCGAGCTGCAGGCCCTGGAAGCCGAGCACCCCGCACTCGCCCTTCCCGACAGCCCGACCCAGCGGGTCGGCGCCGCGCCGGCCTCGGCCCTCACCAAGCATCCCCACCGACGCCCGATGCTCTCCCTCGCCAACGCCTTCGACGGCGCCGAGCTCCAGGCCTGGGAAGAGCGGAACGCGCGGATCAACGATGAGGTGAAGCGCGCGGGTTACACGACCGAGATCAAGATCGACGGCGCCGCCGTGAGCCTGACCTACCGCAACGGCCGCCTGATCGTGGGCGCCACACGGGGCAACGGCGTCATCGGTGAAGACATCACGCCCAACCTCAAGACCGTCAGCGACATTCCCCTGCTCATCCCGGCCCAGGATGTTCCCGCGCTGATGGAGGTCCGCGGCGAGGTATACCTCCCCTACAAGAATTTCGCGAAACTGAATGAGGAGCGCGAAGCGGCAGGTGACCCTCCCTTCGCCAACCCGCGCAATGCCGCCGCCGGTGGCCTTCGCCAGCTCGATCCGGCTTCGACCCGGCGCCGGCGGCTTCGGATGTTCGCCTTCAGCATCGAGGTGATCGACGGCAAGGTCGATCTGAAGACCCAGCACGATGTGCTGACCCGGCTCGAGGCGTGGGGCTTTCAGGTCGAACCGCACCACGAGCGGCACCAGAGCCTGGAGGCGGTACAGACTCGGATGGAGCACCTGGAGGCGCTGATCGAGAAACTGCCGTTCCAGGCCGACGGAGTCGTGGTCAAGGTCAACCAGCGCGACCTGCACGAGGACCTGGGAATAGTCGGCGGGCGGGAGCCCCGCTGGGCCATCGCGCGGAAGTTCGCGCCCGAAGTCGGCATAACCCGCGTGTGCAACATCCGGATCAACGTCGGCCGGACCGGTGCGCTCAATCCCTGGGCCGAGCTGGAGCCGGTCGAAGTCGGCGGCGTCACCATTTCCAACGCCACGCTGCACAACGCCGAGGTGATCGCGCAGAAGGACATCCGGATCGGCGACTGGGTCGAGGTGATGCGCGCCGGTGAGGTCATTCCCCAGATTGTCGGACCGCTGCGCGACCGCCGCGACGGGACGGAGCGGGTGTTCGAGATGCCGGCGCGATGCCCCGACTGCGGCACGCCGGTGGAGCGGCCCGCCGACGAGGTGATGACCTACTGCCCCAACGCCGCCTGCCCCGGGCGCATCTTCGAGGGGATCGTGCATTTCGCGTCCCGCGAAGCCATGGACATTCGCGGCCTCGGACCCGAGCGGGTGCAGCAACTCCTGGCCGCCGGGCTGATCAAGGACGTGAGCGACCTGTACCGCATCACGGCCGAGCAGCTGGTGGCGCTGGACCGATTCGCGGAGCAGTCGGCCGAGCAGCTCGTGCAAGCCATTGCAGCCTCCCGGGCGAAGCCCCTGTCGAACCTGTTGTTCGCCATCGGGATACGCCACGTGGGAAAGAACGTGGCCACGCTGCTGGCGCGCCGGTTTGGCGCCATGGACGCCCTCAAGTCGGCCTCAGTAGAGGAGATAAACAGCGTTCCCGGCATCGGACCGGCCATCGCCGACGCGGTGGCAAGCTTTTTCCATGACGGGTCTAACCGAAGGCTGGTGGACCACCTGGCCGAAGCGGGGCTCAACCTCATCGAGCCGACCGCCATCCAGGGGGATGGACCACTCCTCGGCAAGAGCTACGTTCTAACCGGCACGCTCCCCACGCTTTCGAGGGGCGAGGCGGCAGCGCTGATCGAGGCCGCCGGTGGCCGGGTGACCGGTAGCGTGAGCAAGAAGACCGATGCGGTAGTGGCCGGTGACGATGCCGGCAGCAAGCTCGACAAGGCCAGGACGCTGGGAATCGAAGTCATCGACGAGGCCGAATTACTGCGCCGCGTGAAGCGCGACGGGTAGGCGGCCGGGACAGGGACGAGACTCACCATGACCACAGTAGCGAGCGGCGCCACGGGCGTCATCGTCGGAAAGCGCGCCCTGCACCAGATGCGGGCCGTCCTGGAGCGGGAGACCGGCGCCCAGGCGGCGCTGCTTCTGCGCGAGATCGGGTTCGCGACCGGCTCGGGGCTCTGGGAGGCGTTCGAGGCATGGTGCAAGGAGCACTATCACGTCGAAAGCCCGTCGACCCTCGACAGCAGCTACCTGGCGGAGTCGCTTTCCGGTTTCTTCGGCGAGGCGGGCTGGGGCTCGGTGACGATGACCGAGCTGAGCTCCTCAGTGCTCGCGCTCGACATGCTGCACTGGGCGGAATGCGAGGCGCACGGCGCCGAGTATCCCTCCTGTCACTTTTCCTCGGGCATGCTGGCCGACTTCTTTACCCGCCTGGGCGGGTCGCAGGCGGCCGTGATGGAAGTGGAATGCGCCAGCCGGGGTGAGGCGCGCTGCCGCTTTCTGGTCGGCTCACCCGACGTGCTGACGTACGTGTACGAGCGGATGACGACGGGGATGAGCTACGCCCAGGCAATAGGGTAGCGGGGAGCTCCCCGCTCCGCTTACCGCTCCCCGCTCACCAGCGTCAGCCCTTCCACCACCACGGAGCTCAGCTCCTGGGCCCCCACCCACATCAGATCGCCTCCGATCGTCACGATCCGGTTGAGTGCGTCGAACACGTTCCCTGATACTACCACCCCCTCCAGCCGTCCCCGGACCGCTCCGCCTTCGACCAGGTAAGCCCACGGTGCCCTCAGGGCGATGATGCCGGGAAGGGCGTTGGCCCCGGCGCCCCACTCGAGGTCTTCGATCAGCACTCCGCGGCCCATCCCGGCGAGCAGCGTCTCGCGGTTGCCGGCGCCAGGTTCCATCCGGAGATTCGTCAGGCCGACCCTCGGCGCGGCATTGGGCGAGCGCCAGGCGTGCCCGGTCGAGGGCACCTGCGCCCGCGCGCCCACCATGAGATCGCTGGCGAGGCCGGCCAGTCGTCCGCGCTCGATCAGGGGAAACCGGCGGGAGACCACGCCGTCATCGTCCACCGGCCGCGAGCCGGGCCGGCCGGGTGCGACCGGATCATCGCTCAGAGAGAGTTCTTCGCCGAACACTTGCTCACCCCGGCGACCTCGGAGCGGGGAGCGGCCCAGCAGCGCCTCGTAGCCGGTGAGGGCCGCGCGCAGCGGGCGAAGCAGCGTGGCCAGCGCCCGGGGAGCCAGGCACACCGGCAAATCGGAGAGGGACCCGGCGCTTCCGAGAACCTTCGGGTTGAGCCGGCGGTCTACTTCCTCGACCAGCCGCTCTACGTCCCCCAACGTGGGCAGCGCCACTCCGCCGTAATGCACCCGGCAGGGCGGCGCCGACTCCGCCCCGATGGATTCGACCACCGCGCCGATTCCCGCGAGACTGACGTCGTAGCCGGCCAGGACGGAGCGAGTGTTGGCCACCTGCACCGTTCCAGTCGAGCGCTCCGCCCATACCTCGACTCGGCGATAGGTCCGGGCCAGCCGCTCGGAAAGTGCGCGGGCCAGCTCGTGAAGAACCGCCGCATCGGCGGCCGCGGCCTGGGGTGCGCGCGTCACGACGACCGGCAAAGGCGCCGGCGCCGGGAGAAAGAGCTCCAGCTCCTCGCCCGACGCCGCCCCGGCCATTGCCCGGCCCACCAGCTCAGAGCTCTCGTCACCGGTGGCGGAGGCAAACCCGATGCGGCCCTGCCGCGCGACGCGAAGGTGGCTGAGCTGGCTTCGCGCGCCGGCCACCCGAGTGTCGCCTTCGGGAGAGATCGAGAGCGTGAGCGTGTCGTCGGTCTTCACCACCGCGTCGGCGGCGGCCACCCGTCCGGCCAGCGCGTCGAGGATTCTCCCGATCACGAGAACCCCTCCCCCACTGCGACGTCGACCAGACGAACGTGCGGTGCGCCGGTGGTCACCGTGACCACGCCGGCGCTTCCGTCCCGGCAGGTGGCACTCTGGCTGTCCCAGGAAAAATCGGCGGCCACCGCATCGACCCTGCCGAGCAGAGCGAGAATCCCGGCGCCGATCTGGACACCCTTGATCGATTCCGCCAGGCGCCCATTGCGGATCATGCGCGCGCTTCCGGCTCGGAGCCCAACCTGGTCACCGGCGGCCTCCACGGCGAGGGTATCGGTCAGGTAGATCCCGGCGCTGATGCCACGGATCAGGTCATCGAAACTGCCGGTTCCCTGCGCGACATAGGTGTTCGTGGCCCTGGGGTGTGGCGCCCCGCGCAGCGCTCCCGCCCGGGCGTGGCCGGTCGGGGCCTGGCCCGCGGCGGCGGCGGTCTCACGGTTGTGCAGATGACCGACCACCACGCCGTTCTGTACGATTGGGGTGCGGCGGGTGCCGGTCCCCTCATCATCGCAGACGCTGGTGGCCCGCAGCCCTTCCGCGGTGGGATCGTCGCCCACCGATAGGCACTCCGGGCCGAGGCGGGCACCCATTGGTAATACGTTGGGATCGGCGCCGGGAAGCCCAGGGCGGGCGAGGTGGGAGATGGCGCGATGTACCAGGGCGCCGGCGGCGGCGGGATCCAGAACGACGGTGTAGCGTCCGGGGCGCACCGGGGCGGCGTGGAGCCGCTCAATGGCCCGCGCCCCGACGCCCTTGACTAGCTGGTCGGCGCTCTCCACATCACGCCATCCGCCCCGCTGGCATAGCGAGCCCAGCGCCCGCTCGAGGTTGCCCTCTTCCTCGGCGATGGCGATTGAGGCCACGCTGGCCTCGGACCTGAGATCGTGCACCCAGGTGCCCTCCGAGGTGGCGAGCCAGGTCTCCACGACGCCGTCGCGCAGCAGGACCCGGCCCGAGACGATCCGCCGGTCCACGCCAAACAGGGATGCCGCCAGCGACTCGCCACGCTGGCGCTTTTCGGTCAGGGGAATTTCGCGGGGATCGTCCTGGAGCGGAAACGCGGCCTCGTGCTGCCGCACTGCGATCGGCGCCAGGGTGACCGGTATCCGGGAACCGGCGGCGAGCGATAGCTCGTGGGCGTGCAGGACCGGAACATCGAGCCGGTCGGGGTCGGAAAAGCCCATCATCCCCCAGCCGGTTCCGGGAGAGCAGCTGCGTACCATCCCGCCGGTTTCCACGGCGACCGTTGCCACCTCCACGGACCGGCCCCGGACCAGCACCGTAGTGGACCAGACCCGGCGCAGACGGAGCTCGGTGTACCCCGCGCGCGACCGGCCCAACGCCTCGAGGATTCGCGACTTCACCGCGTGCTCTGGAGATACCTGGCGTAGTCCGGCCGGGTCACCAGCTGGCCGTCCTCGACCACTTCGCGGTCCCATGGCAAGATGATGAATTTGTCGGTTTCGAAGGAGTGGAAGTCCGGCTCGTAGGGGCCGGTCTTGAAGGAGACCGCGGTCCGCACTTCGGCCGGTCTCGCGGCCTTCACCTCGTTGAGCGCCAATCGGAGCGTATGGCCGGTGTCGCAGGTTTCATCCACGATCAGCACCCGGAGGCCTTTGACCGAGGGCGGTGGCCCGGCCACCAGAACCGGCAGCTCGTCCTCGGCTCGCCGGGTCACGACCATCGAGAAGAAGTCCCGCTGCAGGATCGAGGCGATGACGACGCCGGGGATCACCCCGGCCTTGGCCACGCCGAGGATGATTTCGGGGTCGTACTCCCGGGCCACCTTGAGGGCCAGCGCCCGGCACAGCTCGCCGAACAGCGGCCAGTCGATTTCGAGGACGCCCCGGGTGGTGGGAGAGATGGTACGGCGCATGGGGGCCTCCGGCTCAATCGTCGACAACGAGGAGAATCCGGCCGAACGTAAACACCGGAAGCTGGTGGGGGCAAATGCGTTGCCTTGCCGGATGGAAGGCTATAGTATAGGACAATGAGTTTCTGGCGCCGGCTCCTCAACAGTTTCTCGCCGCCCGACTCCTCCCGCCCGAAGCGCCTGGACTATCTCAATGAGGCGCTCGCGCTCGAGCGTCAGGGCGACTATACCGCCGCCATCACCTCCTATCGGCTCGGTCTGCGCGACAATCCGCGGGATCCGCGCATTCTCCAGAACATGGCCATCGCGTTCACCAAGACCGGCCAACCCGACGAGGCCATTCGCCACTACGGCCGCGCCCTGGAGCTGGATCCGACCCTCACCGGGGCGCACTACGGCATTGCGTTTCT
>JAYUAL010000232.1:0-1845 GCA_043741355.1 Gemmatimonadales bacterium
ACGATCGCGGCGACGTCCTTCGGGTCGAGGTGCCGCGCGAACAGGTCCTTCCCGATGTGATCGACGCAGTAGATGCCGCAGGAGGGAAAGGTCTTTCCGAATTCGCAGCGGTAGCAGTAACCGTAGGCCACATGGTGCACATCGGGGAGAAACGGGCCGAAGCCCTCGTGCTGGCGCGATTTGCTGGACGTGAGCGAGAGGGCTCCATAGGTGCGCCCGTGAAAGGCGCCCTTGAACGCCACGAAGGCGGTCCGGCCGGTGGCGTGGCGGGCCAACTTCATCGCGCCTTCGATTGCTTCGGTGCCCGAGTTGCTCAGGAACACGCGCTTCTTGCTCGGACCGGGGGCCAGGCGGGCCAGCCGCTCGCAGAGGCCGGCCATGCTCTCGTAGTAGAAATCTCCCCCGCAGATATGCAGGAACTTTCCGGCCGCTTCCTGGATCGCCTTGACCACCTCGGGGTGGCCGTACCCGGTGGAGCACACCGCAATCCCCGCCATGAAATCGAGGAAGCGGTTGCCGTCGACATCCTCGACCATGGAGCCCTCACCTCGCGCCACCACCAGCGGGTATTCCTTGATGTAGCAGGGCGCGGTCACCGCCTCGTCACGCGCGATGATGGCGCGGGCGTTGGGGCCCGGGGGAGGGGAGACAATCTTCGGGTACTGTTTCATGCGTGGAGCTCCTTCACTGTGACCGGTAACCGGTAACCGGTAACTGCCGACTACGAATATCTCGCCTTCATCTCGCCCAATGCGGCGGCAAATCTCACGACGATCTCCTCGATCTCGGCTTCGGTGATGATGTACGGCGGCGCCAGAACCACCAGGTCGCCGTTCACGCCGTCGGCATGCCCCGTGTTAGGCCATACCATGAGCCCGTGCCGCTCGGCTGCGACCTGGAACCGCTCGGTGAACCGCTCGCCCCGCGGAAAGGGGGTGCGGCTCTCCGGCTCGGCCACGAACTCGATGCCGGCCAGCAGACCGCGCCCGCGCACGTCTCCCACGTGGGGAAGCTCGCGCAGCGGCTGAAGCCGCTCGTGGAGGATATGGCCCATGGCGGCGCAGCGAGACACCAGGCCGTGCTTCCTGATATGGCGAACCGCAGCGAGCCCGGCGGCGCACATCGCGGGCGAGTGGGAAAAGGTCTGGGCGTGGAGCAGCGCCCGCGATCCGTAGGCCAGCACATCGGTGATGCGCCGGGGAGCGGCCACCACGGCCAGCGGAGCATAACCGCCGCTCACCCCCTTCCCCATCACCTGTATGTCGGGTACCACGCCGTATGGCTCGAGCGCCGACCAGGTCCCGGTGCGCCCCGCACCTACCAGCACCTCGTCCGCAATCCAGAGAACCTCGTTCCGGTCGCAGATCTCCCGAATAGTGCGCCAGTAGTTGTCCCCAGGCACCGATGCGCCGGTAGAGGACCCGCCCACCGGCTCCGCAATGAACGCCGCCACTCTTTCCGGGCCGATCCTTGTCAGCGTCTCTTGGAGCGCACGCCCGCTGCACCCCGGGCAGGCGGGATCGCCGCCACGGCAGGGGCACCGGTAGGCGTATGGTGCGGGAACCCGGGGCACCTCGATGAGCCAGGGATGAAAATACTTCTTGTAGTGCTCCCGGGCACCGGCGGACAACGACAGCATGGTGTTGCCGTGATATCCCGGGGCGAGCGCTACCAGGGTGTCCTTTTCCGGCCTTCCGTGCTCGACCCAGTACTGCCGCGCCAGTTTGAGCGCCGCCTCGATGGCGTCCGAGCCGCTGGAGAGGAAATAGAATTGGGTCAGATCACCGAGGGCCAGCGCGGCCAGCTCATCGGCCAGCTCCTCCACCGGCTCGTTGGTGAAACTCA
>JAYUAL010000233.1:0-1845 GCA_043741355.1 Gemmatimonadales bacterium
GCGGGGAAGATGCGCATCGCGATTCAGGGCCGGGACGAGCGCCCACTCTACCTGGTCGTGGCTGAGAACTGGTACAAAGACTGGCGCGCTACGGTGGACGGCGCCGCGGTTCCCGTGCTGCGAGCCCAGCACACCCTCCTGTCCGTGATCATCCCGCCGGGCGCCAAAGAAGTCACGTTCGAATTCCGGTCCCCTGAGTACGAGCGGGGCCGCCTGATCACGCTCGTCTCGCTCACCCTCGTCGCTGGCCTCTTCCTGGTTCCGATGTTCCGGAAGCGAAGCCCCGGCAATGCCTGAGCGGTATCTCGTCATCCTGCCTACGTACAACGAAGGCCAGAACCTGCCGCGGATCGTGCCCCTGGTCCTGGCGCAGGATCCCCGCCTCGAGATCCTCGTGGTGGACGACAATTCGCCCGACGGCACCGGCCGGCTCGCGAGCGATCTCGCGGGAGTGAATCCGCGGGTCCACGTGCTGCATCGGGCGAAGAAGGAAGGGCTGGGAAGGGCCTATCTCGAGGGTTTCGCCTGGGGGCTCAAGCGGGGCTACGACCTGCTGTTCGAGATGGATTCCGATTTCTCGCACGATCCCAGGTTTCTGGGTGACCTCATCGCGGCCGCCCGGGACGCCGACCTGGTGGTGGGTTCCCGGTACAAGACCGGCGTCAATGTCATCAATTGGCCCATGTCGCGACTGCTCCTCTCCTATGGAGCCAACCTCTATGCCCGCTGGATCACCGGGCTGCCGCTCACCGACGCGACGGCGGGGTTCAAGTGCTTCCGCCGCGAGGTCCTGGCCGCCATCCCGCTGGAAAAGGTTCGCTCCAACGGGTATGCCTTCCAGATCGAGATGAACTACCGGGCCTGGAAGAAGAAGTTCCGGCTCCAGGAAGTCTCCATCATCTTCACCGATCGGGTGGAAGGCAGCAGCAAGATGAGCAGGGCCATCGTGCGGGAGGGAGTCTGGGTCGTCTGGTGGCTGCGTATCGCCAGCCTTTTCGGCCGCCTATGAGCCTCGCCTTCTACAAGATGACCGGCTCCGGAAACGACTTTGTCTTCCTCGACGGGCGTTCAGCTTCCGTTTCCGACTGGTCGGCCGCCGATATCGCCGGGATCTGTGACCGCCGGACCGGAGTGGGTGGTGACGGTCTGGTACTGGCCACGCCAGAGGGTTCCGACGGGGTCCGGATGGTCTATTTCAATGCCGACGGTTCCCGCGCCGGGATGTGTGGCAATGCGGCCCTCTGTACCACCCGGCTGGCCGCTTGGCTGGGGCTGGCCCCGGAGTCGGGAATGGTGCTCCACAGCGACACTGGCGTCCTCCGGACCCGGTGCGTGGGCCCAGGCTGGGGGGCGGAGCTCCTGTTACCGGACTTTGCCCTTCCCGAACCCGTTGATCTGCCCCTCCTGGCCGGGGAGCGCTGGACGACGCGCTGCACGGTCGGGGTGCCCCATCTGGTCATTCTGGTGGAGGACCTGGCGACCGTGGACGTCGTCGGCCGGGGTAGGGAGCTCAGGCGCCACTCGGCATTCGCCCCCGAAGGCCTCAATGTGAATTTCCTGGGACCGAACACCCGGAGTCCGGAAGCCAAGTGGGGGCTCCGGACCTACGAACGGGGGGTCGAGGACGAAACCCTTGCCTGCGGCACCGGAACGGTCGGAGCGGCCTTTGCCCTGGCCGCTCGGGGCTTGGACGGCCTTCCGGTTCGTATCGCCTCCTGGGGCGGCAACGTCTACTCGGTTGCGGGCCAAATCGACGGTAAAAGCGCCCATGCACCATGGCTTTGTGGTGAAGGGCGGCTGGTATTTGAAGGGACTTGGCCCGATCGGGCCTGAGTTTCGCACAAC
>JAYUAL010000234.1:0-4559 GCA_043741355.1 Gemmatimonadales bacterium
GGCACGCTGCGCTCCGGCTTGACGATGGCGGCGAGGGCGTCGAGCCGGGGATCGGGAACCTGGACCACTCCGGTGTTGGGCTCGATGGTGGCGAACGGATAGTTCGCCACCAGCGCCCCGGCGGAGGTCAAGGCATTGAAGAGCGTGGATTTGCCGACGTTCGGAAGACCGACGATGCCGAGCCGGAGCATCCTACTGCGCTAGCTTGGCGAACCAAGGCGCGAACACGAGTGCCACGACGCTGGTCACCTTGATCAGAATGCTGATGGCGGGCCCGGAGGTGTCCTTGAACGGATCGCCGACCGTGTCGCCGACCACCGCCGCTTTGTGCGGGTCGGATTTCTTGCCGCCATGGGCGCCCTTCTCGATGTACTTCTTGGCGTTGTCCCAGGCGCCGCCGGCATTGGCCATCATGAGCGCGAGCAGGGCGCCGGTGCCGGTGGTGCCGGCGAGGAGGCCGCCCAGCGCCTTGGGTCCGAGCGTCGCGCCGACGACCACCGGCACGATCACCGCCATGAGGCCCGGCACGACCATCTCCCGGAGCGCGGCCGAAGTGGCGATGTCCACGCAGTGGGCGGTCTCCGGCTTGGCGGTGCCCTCGAGCAGTCCCTTGATCTCGCGGAATTGCCGGCGGACTTCTTCCACCACCTTGCCCGCCGCGCGGCCCACCGCGGTCATGGTGAGCGAGCCCATCATGAACGGCAGACAGCCTCCGATGAACAGGCCGATGAACACCAGCGGATCCACCAGGTCGAGCTCGAGGGGGGTGCCGCCCGGGCTTACCGCGGTGGCGTAGGCGGAGAAGAGCGCGAGCGCGGTCAGCACCGCCGAGCCGATGGCGAAGCCCTTGCCGATGGCCGCCGTGGTGTTGCCCAGCGCGTCGAGCTCGTCGGTGATTTTGCGGACCTCGGGGCCCAGGTGGCTCATCTCGGCGATCCCGCCGGCGTTGTCCGCGATCGGGCCGTACGCGTCCACCGTCATGATGATGCCGGTCGTGGCCAGCATACCGACCGCCGCGATGCCGATCCCATAGAGCCCGAGCTGACCGTAGGCGACGTAGATGGCCCCGCAGATCACCAGAATCGGAATGACGACCGAGCGGAGCCCGACCGCGAGCCCCTGAATGATGTTGGTGGCCGGGCCGGTGAGCGACGCGGTGGCGATGTCCTTGACCGGCTTTCCGGCGGTATACCACTCGGTCACCATACCGATGACCACCCCCGCCACGGTCCCCGCCACGACGGCCCAGAACGCGCCGGTTGCGCCGTGATTCCCGATGGCAATCGGCACCATCCGCACGATCACATAGGCCCCGGCGAGGAAGAGCCCCGCCGCGATCAGCGGGACCATCCGGAGCGCCCGGGCGGCGCCGCCCTTGGAGAGCACGCTCATGCAGGCCATTGAGACCAGCGAGGCGATCAGTCCGGCGATCAGCAGCAGAATGGGGATCGCGATGGCGTTGGGGCGGGACGCGTCCGCGATCGCGGGGCTGATAGCGGCGAGCGCGATGGTGGCCACCGTGGCGTCGACGTAGCTCTCGAAAATGTCGGCGCCCATGCCGGCCACGTCGCCGACGTTATCGCCCACGTTGTCCGCGATCGTCGCCGGGTTGCGCGGGTCGTCCTCGGGGATCCCGGCCTCCACCTTGCCCACCAGGTCGGCGCCGACGTCGGCCGCCTTGGTGTAGATGCCGCCGCCGACGCGGGCAAAGAGCGCGATGGAGGAGGCGCCCATTGCGAAGCCGCTGATGATCTCGGAGAAAAAGTGAAAGCGCGCTGTGGAGATCGGATCGGTGGTGCGGACGTCGAGCAGCAGATTGACCAGTACCCCCAGGCCGAGCAGGCCCAGGGACGCGACCGCCAGACCCATCACGGATCCGCCGGCGAAGGCCATCCGCAACGCAGGGCCGATGCCGCCGGCCCGGGCGGCCTCGGTGGTGCGGACGTTGGTCTTGGTAGCGGCCTTCATGCCGATGAAGCCGGCGCCGATGGAGCAGATGCCGCCGGCGATATAGGCGGCCGCAATGCGCCAGCCCACCGTGGCGGCCAGCAGCGCCGCCACCAGGATCACTACGGGGGTCAGGGCCAGGTACTGGCGGCGGAGGAAGGCCATGGCCCCTTCCTCGATCAGTCCGCTGATCTCCTGCATTCGCTCGTTGCCCCCCGCCTGGCGGCGGAGGTAGAAGTACACGGCGAGGGCGATCAGGAGCCCGAACCCGCCGGCCAGGGGAGCGAAACGCGAGAGCTCGATCACGACACGTCCTTCTTTCGTTCAACTCGGTTGAAGCGGTTCATTGCCCGCTCAATGCCTTCCTCGAGCCAGCATTCGACCGCTTCGGCCATCGGGTCGAGCAGCGCGTTCAGCGCGGCCCGCTCCTCCGGGGTGAAGCGGTCGAGCACGAAATCCGCCAGATCGTCCTGTCCCATCGGGCGCGGTCCGACGCCGATCCGGAGCCGGGCGTAGTCCTGACGCCGCAGGGTGCCTTCGACGCTCTTGAGCCCGTTGTGCCCGCCGGCGCTGCCGGCGCCGCGGAGCTTGAAGCGTCCCACGTCGAAGTCCACGTCGTCTACCAGTACGAGCAGGTCGGCCGCGGGATCGAACGTCTCGATAGCTCGAAGCGGCGCGAGGACGGCGCCGCTTCGATTCATGTACGTCTGGGGCTTGAGTACCCGGACCGGCACACCACTTCGGCTGCCCGCGGCCACCCGGGCCTGCCCTTCCCGTCGAAACGCCCCCAGGCGCCACCGCTGGGCCAGCCGGTCCGCCAGGAGGAACCCCGCGTTGTGGCGCGTGTCCTCGTACTCGGGGCCCGGATTTCCGAGCCCCAGGACGGCGCGCAGCCGCTACTCCTTCTTCTTGCCTTCTTTGCCCTCGGCCTCGGCTTCGGCGTCCTCATCCGGCTTGACCTTCCGGATGAGTTCCGGCTCCACCGGCGCCGTGGCATCCACCACCGGGGCAACCACCTCTTCGGCCCGCGGGGCGACCACGGTGCAGACCGTAGTGCCGCCGTCGCTCAGCACGTCGAACTTGTCGAATGAGAGGTCCCGCACGTGGATCGACTGGCCGATGTTGAGCGCGGTCACTTCCACGTCGATGTGTTCCGGAATGTCCCCCGCCAGAACCCGGATCGAGAGCGAGTGGGTGACGTGATCGAGCACCCCGCCGAAGTTCCGCACTCCCTCGGGGATGCCGACCAGCTTGACCGGCGCCTCGACGGTGATCTTCTCGTTGGCATGCACCTCGTAGAGATCGAGGTGGATGATATCGGAGGGGCGGACCGGATTCCGCTGTATTTCTCTGATCAGTGCCTTGACCGTCGCGCGCCCGTCCACGGCCACGTCCACCAGCGTGGTGGAGGCCGAGACCTGGGTGAGCAGCCGGGTGAGCGCGGTGGTGTCCACCGACAGGGTCTCGGGAGCACGACCCCGGCCGTAGATCACCGCCGGAATTCGTCCGGCCCGGCGGAGTGAGCGGGCGATGCCCTTGCCGGTGTTGCCGCGGGATTTTGCCTCAATCGTTGCCTGTGGTGCCATGGTCTCGTTCCTCTAGTCGAACAGCGCGCTGACCGACTGGTCGCTGTGGGTGTAGCCGATCGCCTTCGCGAGGAGTCCGGCGATGGACAGCACTTTGAGTTTGTCGAACTGCTTCTCGGCCGGAATGTGAATGGTGTTGGTCACCGCCACCTCCGTGATCGGGGCCTGCTTCAATCGCTCCACCGCCGGCCCCGAGAGCAGGGCGTGGGTGGCGCAGATGTAGATGTCTCCGGCACCAAGCTTCTTGAGCGCGAAGGCCGCTTCGGCCATCGTCCCGCCGGTGTCGATCATGTCGTCCGGGATGATGCAATCCCGGCCCTCCACGTCACCCACCACGTTTACGGCCTCGGCCACGTTGGCCGCAGTGCGCCGCTTGTCGATGATCGCGAACGTCGCGTCGAGCCGCTTGGCGAACCCCCGGGCCATCTTGGCGCCGCCCACGTCGGACGCCACGATCGCGAGGTTCTTGAGCCCCTTCTGCCGGTAGTGATTCGTGAACACCGGCGCCGAGTACAAGTGGTCTACCGGCAGGTCGAAGAACCCCTGCAACTGGTGCTGATGGAAATCGATGGCCAGCACACGGTCGGCGCCCGCTTGGGAAATGATGTTGGCCATCAGCTTGGCGCTGATCGCCACCCGGGGCTGATCCTTCCGGTCCTGCCTCGCATAGCCGAAATACGGGATTACCGGAGTGATCCGGGCCGCGCTCGCGCGCCGTGCCGCATCCATCAGCAGCAGCAGCTCAATCAGGTTTTCCGCCGGAGGATTCGTCGGCTGGATGATGTAGACATCCCGGCCGCGGACATTTTCGTCGATCTTGACGAAGATTTCTCCGTCGGAAAACCGTCGGATGGTGGCCTTGCAAAGCGACGCACCGAGCTCCGCGCCGACCTCCTCGGCCAGCGGCCGATTGGCGGTGCCGCTGAGCAGGAGCATGGGGCTCCGGGTAATCGACTCATTCGGCAGGGCCATAGCCCTTAAGTATAGCTGCGGTGGTGGTTTAAGGTCAATTGGGAAGCAGCGCCA
>JAYUAL010000235.1:0-1843 GCA_043741355.1 Gemmatimonadales bacterium
AAAGCGGAAGACGCTGCCGTTCGAGACCGGCCGCCAGGGATTTGCCTACGTGTTCGAGGGAAGCGGGAGCTTCCGCGGCGCCTCCGAGCCGGGCGGGGTGCTGACCGAGCGGGGGACGCCTGAGGTGGAGAGCTATGCCCGGGAGTCGACCGGCAACCGCTCGCTGGTGCAGTTCGACCGGGGCGACGAGGTGACGGTGCAGGCCGGGCCCGCCGGGATCCGGTTCCTGCTGGTGAGCGGCAAGCCGATCGAGGAGCCGGTGGCGTGGTACGGGCCGATCGTGATGAACACCCAGGCCGAGCTGCGGCAGGCGATCGAGGAGCTCGATGCGGGGACGTTCATCACGGCGGGGTGATGCGCGAGAATGATGTGGCTCCCGAGAGCTTGCCCTCCTGATTCCGTCTGACTTCATCTTCCAACTGGATCGCCAGGCGAGCTGAGCGAGGCGGGCCTACAACATCTGGTCCGGGGCTTCCAGGTCGTGGATGACGGCCGCACTGGGTCCCGGCACCAGCCCTAGCACCTTGAGCAGAATTTCCGGAGACATCGGCTTGACCACGTGCTCGTCGAACAGATTCCCCGCCATGTTGCCGCCAATGCCCGGCCCGTACCCGGTGACTGCCACGAACCTGGCATCCTTGCCAGATAACGGACGGAGCCGCCGCACCAGCTCATAGCCGTCCATGTCCGGCAGCGCCAAGTCCAGCAGAAACAGCTCCGGGCTGAACCGGTTCATTTTCTCCAGCGCCTCGCCCCCGCTGTAGGCCACCTCGGAGTGATGCCACATCAGGCGGAGTACCGTCGCCAGCGCATCGGCCGAATCCTTGTTGTCGTCGACAATCAAGACTCGAGTCACGCTTCCCTCCTCAAAGCCAATTCTCCTGCCGGTCGGGCCAGTCCTTATAGAGACGCCGAACCAGAGGGATATGAGCACCCTGGGGTCGGCGAGGAGAAGGTGGCCCCGGCAGGCAGGGCGGTCAAGGCGTTCTCCGGCCCTCTCCTGACCACGCCGGCCCCTGGTGCGGCTTGACCCCACCTCCCCCGACCGGGATCTTCCCCTGATGCCCCCGTCGTCCGCCCACCCCATAGTCCAGGTCGAGTATCCCGACTGGACCGACTCGGTCTGTGACTGGAACCGGTGCTATGGCTCGGACGAGGAGCGCATGCGGCTGGCGATTGCCGTCTCCCGCGCCAACGTGGAGCGGGGCAGCGGGGGCCCCTTCGGCGCGGCGATCTTCGAAGCGCCCTCGGGCCGGCTCGTCGCCATCGGGATGAACTGCGTGGTACGCTACCAGAACTGCACGCTGCACGCCGAGATGGTGGCGTTCATGATGGCACAGCGGCGGGTGGGGTCGTTCACGCTCAACGCGCCGCAGCTTCCGGTGCACGAGCTGTTCACTTCCTGCGAACCCTGTGCGATGTGCCTCGGCGCCACGCTGTGGAGCGGGGTGCGGCGGGTGGTGTACGGCGCCGCGCGGGAGGACGCGTCCACGCTCAAGTTCGAGGAGGGCCCGGTGTTTCCCGAGTCGTACCGGTACCTCGAGGACCGGGGGATCACCATCGTCCGGAACGTGCTGCGGGCCGACGCGCGCGCGGTGATGGATCTGTATCGGGCGGGGGGTGGAAAGGTGTACAACGGATGAGCGCGGCACTCGGTCTCTCCGCGGTGCTCGGGCGGGGTATCCCCTTCGCGGCCTGCAGTTCGCGTTCATGCCCGACAGTCCAGCGTGCCCCTTTCTGGGAGAACCAAGTCGAGTGTCTCAACCGATGACGACGTCTCTGGATCCCGGCCTGCTGGCCGAGGCGACGGCGGCGCTGCGCGAGGCGAACCTCGCGTTTGTGA
>JAYUAL010000236.1:0-4549 GCA_043741355.1 Gemmatimonadales bacterium
GAGGCGCTCAACTCCCTCGGCGGCTTCGAATTCGAGGCCGGCCATATGACCGCGGCGCGCACGACCTACCGGAAAGCGCTCGAGCTCGCCTTCTCGAGCGAAGAGCTCCGGGGGCGGATCGAGCAGAACCTGGGAATTCTGGCCACCATTCACGGCGACCACGAGGCGGCGCTCAACCACTATCAGCGCTCCCTCGACGCGTTCAGCGAAGCAATGGACGAGCGTGGCTGCGCCATCGCCTATCACAATCTGGGCCTGATCGCGACCCAGCGCGGGGAGCTCGAGCTGGCTGAGGGCCACTTCACCCGGAGTGCCGCTACCGCCGCCCGGTTCGGCGATGTGCATCTGCAGGGGCTCCGCGGCGAGGAAATTCCCGTGGGTGCCCAGGTCATCTGCATCGTCGACGTCTTCGACGCCCTGACCACCACTCGGAGTTACCGGCCCGCTCTGTCCCGTGAAGCGGCCCTGGCGGAGCTGGAGCGCTGCCGGCACTGGTGGCGGCCCGACGTCTACGAGGCCTTCGTGGACTCGGTCGGCAGCACCACCTGGCAGGAGAGGGCTCCCGCGGCGGTCTGACCCAAAGCCCGGCGAGGCCCTTGCCGGGCGTTGTAGATTTCAGCACATGCCGGAATCCATCGCCCTGGTCACCGGGGCCACACTCGGTATCGGCCGGGCCACCGCCTTCGCACTCGGGCGGGCCGGGTACAAGGTTGGCGTGTGCGCCCGCACCGCGGCCAAGGTCGATGCCCTGCTTCGGGACCTTCGGGCCGAAGGGATCGCGGCCGACGGTGGTGCGGCGGACGTTTCGAATCCAGACCACGTCAAGGCGCTGGTCGCCTCGGTCTCCCGATCGCTCGGGCCCATCGACACCCTGATCAACAACGCCGGCATCGCACTGCTCCGCCCCTTCGCCGAGCTGACTCTGGAGGACTGGGACGCCACGATGGCGACCAATGTCCGGAGCCTGTATCTCATGAGCCGGGAAGTCCTGCCGGGGATGCGCTCCCGGAAGAACGGGTTCATCGTGAATGTGGCCAGCCTGGCCGGCAAAAATGCCTTCGCCGGTGGTACCGCCTACGTGGCCTCCAAGCACGCGGTGCTGGGATTCAGCCGTACCCTGATGCTCGAAGTGCGGAAGGACGGCGTCCGGGTGCTGGCGATTTGTCCCGGCTCGGTGGATACCCCGTTGATGCGGGACCAGGCGGTGCTGAGGCCTCACCTGGATTCCATCCTCAAGCCCGAGGACGTGGCTCAGGTGATTCTGGACGCCTTGCGGATGCCACCCCACGCGCTGGTGAGTGAAATCGACCTCCGCCCGGCCAATCCATGACCGGAGTTTCCGGAAGCGGATCGGCCATCCTGATCGATCGCTGCATTTGCAGAAACCGGAGGTTCGAGGACCTCCTGCACGAGGCGCGCGAAGGCTCCTGGAGCCTGAACGAGATGATCCGGATCAGCGGTTGCGGCGGGCAATGCGGGCTTTGCCGCCCCTATCTTCGCCGCATGCTGGCCACCGGCGAGACGGCGTTCGACCGCCTGCTGCCACCGGAACCTGAGTGACACCGCCGGACGGGGAGAGGGGGGGGCCTCGGAGCCCGGAAACGGGCTTCGGGAGGGGGCGTTTTCTCCGGGCCCTCAACCGGCCCGTGCCGCTCACCTATCTCGCGTTCGCGGCCGGCTGGTTCGGCATCTATGAGGCCTACCGGGGAAGCTGGCTGGGGACATTCCTGGCGAGTCTCTGCACTGTCGGTGGCCTCCTGGCGGTATGGCGGGGCCGCACCCTCGCCCGCAAGCAGAGAAACAATCTTGAAGGCGCCATCGCCGCCGCCGCGGCTCGCAACCGTGAGCTGGAGCTGCTGCGCCGGCTCGGATCCACGCTGCTCGGGGTGCGCAGCAGCGGAGAGCTGCTCGAGGAGGTGGTGCAGCTCGCCGCCACGCTGCTGCAGGCCGAGGGCGGCGCCATCATGCTGCTGGCGGAGGAGGGGCGCTTTCTGCGGGTCGCGGCGGGGGCCGGGCTGCTCCGCGGCGCCGGCGGGAGCCTGCTTCCGATAGACAAGTCGCTGGCCGGATGCGCGGTTCTGGGGGACGTTCCGATCACCAGCGATGATATGGAGAACGACCCCCGCAATTTTAGCATAGACACGCTGCCGCCGGTGCTCACTCGCGCCATTTGCGTGCCGCTGCGCTCCTCCGGCGTGGTGATTGGAGCCGCCTGCGGCTACAACAGGCTCGACGGGCTGCCATTCGACCAGCATGACATTGCCCTGCTCACCGCGCTGGGAGAGCAAGTGGCCGTCGGGCTCGATCGCGCGACCATGCTGGAGGAAACCCGCCGCAACGAGCGGGAGCTGGCCGAAAAGAACCGCGAGCTGGTCCGGGTCACCAAGCTCAAGGACGAATTCCTCGCCAACATGTCCCACGAGCTTCGGACTCCGCTCAACGCGATCATCGGGTTCTCCGAGCTCCTGCTGCTGCCCGGCGCCGGCGCGCTGGATGAGCAACAGCGGGACTTTCTGGAATCCATCGCGAGGAACGGGCGCCACCTGCTGGGCCTGATCAACAACATCCTCGATCTCTCCAAAATCGAGGCGGGGCGGATGACGGTGCACCTGGCCCGGGTCGATCTGCGGGACTCGATCCAGGGCGCCGTCACCGACACCAGCAGTCTGCGTTCCGCCAAGCGGCAGGGGGTGACGGTCGACGTCGGACCCGAGCCGCTGTTCGTCGTGGCCGACCACATCCGGGTGCGCCAGGTGCTCTTCAACCTCCTCTCCAACGCCTCGAAATTCACTCCGGACGAAGGCACGGTAAGCCTTTCCGCCCTCCGGACCCCGGTGCCGCTCCCGGTGCCGTCGGATCGGTCGGGCGATCAGCCGCGCCTGGCCAGCCGTGATGCGGTGTGGGTGTCGGTGCGGGACAGCGGCATCGGGATCCGGCAGACCGACATGAAGAAGCTGTTCCAGGTGTTCAGCCAGGTCGATTCCTCCACCACCCGCCAGCAACAGGGCACCGGACTTGGCCTGGCGCTCTGCAAGCAATTCTTGGAGATGCACGGCGGCACCATCGGGGCGGAATCGGTGTATGGGGGGGGCAGCACCTTCTGGTTCATCTTGCCGGTGGAGGGACCGATCCGGCACCCGGGGTGAGCCGGACGCCGTCCGGTTGGCCGTTTCGGCCGGCCCGGGTTTTTCCGCACTGGCGTTCGAGAGTCTCTGCAGCAATATCCTGATATGCCCGACTCTGTCACGCCGTTGTCCGCGCCGCCTAAACTATTGCGGCGAGTACGCCTGGCGCTCCGCACGGCGCGTTACAGCCCTCGTACCGAGACAGCCTATGTCGTCTGGATCAGGCGGTTCGTTCGCTTTCACGGGCTCCGGCATCCGAGCGCGATGGGTGAGGTCGAAGTCGCCGGGTTCCTGACCCATCTCGCGACGGTGCGGCGGGTGGCGGCGTCCACCCAGACCCAGGCGCTCAGTGCACTGCTTTTTCTCTATCGGGATGTGCTCCGGACGCCGCTGGGTGACCTGGGGCGCGTGCTGCGGGCGCGGACACCGGAGCGGCTGCCGGTAGTGCTGACCCGGGGAGAGGTGTGGCGGGTGCTGGAGGAATTGCGTGGGGTATACCGGTTGCTGGGGACGCTTCTCTACGGCGCTGGACTCCGGCTCAGTGAGGCGGTGACGCTTCGGGTCAAGGACCTTGAATTTGAGCGGGGCGAGGTTCTGGTTCGGCGGGGGAAGGGGGCCAAGGACCGAATCACGGTGTTGCCCGAGGGCCTCCGGCAGCCGCTGGCGGCCCATCTCGAGGAGGTGAAGGTGTTGCATCAGGCCGACTTGGCGGAGGGGGGCGGAAGGGTGACTCTGCCGGGGGCGCTGGAGCGGAAGCTCCCCAATGCGGCGGCGGAGTGGGGTTGGCAGTGGGCTTTTCCGGCGGCGCGCCAATACGTCGAGGCGGGGACGGCGGTCCGGCGGCGGCATCATCTCCATCCGACCGCGGTGCAGCGGGCGATGGCGCAGGCGGTGCGCCGGGCGGGGGTGGTGAAGCGGGCGAGCTGCCACACCTTGAGACATTCATTTGCTACCCACCTGCTGGAGGCGGGGTACGACATCCGTACCGTCCAGGAACTGCTCGGTCATCGGGACGTGAGCACCACGATGATCTATACCCATGTCCTCAACCGCGGTGGGCTTGGGGTACAGAGCCCAGCGGATTTTCTTTCCGGAGGCGTCACGCGGCGTGGAGGCCGCGGTCCTATTCCTCCGGGTGACTCGTGATATTATTGCCAGGGTTGCTGCTGGGGAGGGGAGGGGGTAGGGTATTGCAGTATATGAATAGGTTAGCCAGCACGGCTAGTGGATTGGTGTAAACACGAGGCGGTCCTGGAGGAGGATATGGCCAAGCAGACAACCAAGCTTATCGCACACCTCAACGAAGATCTTGCCGGGGAGTTCAGTGCGATCATTCAGTATCTCACGTATGCCGCCAAAGCGACGGGGCCCTATCGCCCGCAAATAGCCCAGTTCTTCCTGGCCGAGGTGGCGGACGAGCAACT
>JAYUAL010000237.1:0-1839 GCA_043741355.1 Gemmatimonadales bacterium
TGGCGGCTCCAGACCTGCCGGGTGGTATGGGGATCCCTCACGAAGGCCACGACCGAACCGCGTCCCGCCCGCGGGGAGACCTCGTAGGTCCGGTGCGGCGAGCGGCGGATGGCCACCTCGGACCACTCCTCGTCGGTGAGCGGCAATCCGTCGGGCCGCCCGGTTTCCCGGTAGAGGCCGAGCGGCCGACCCGCCTCCGGCAGGTGCGCATCGACGAAGAAGAATTTGAAGCCCTGGGCCGCCAGGTGTTCCTCGAGGCCGGGCCGGTCCGGGATGAACGGCGCCGCGCGGTCGGGATGCCAGTCGCCCCGGGGCCGGTAGGCGCACTCCGGTAGCCAACAGCCCGCCGGGGTCCGGCCGAACAATCGCTCGTGCTCGGCGACGCCGACCGCGAGCTGCAGGGCGATGCTCTCCTCCCGCGCCAGCAGTGGAAGGAATCCGTGGGTGGCACCCGACGAAAGCAGCTCGATGCGGCCGGCATCGGCGTGCCGCCGGAACTCGCCCACCAGGTTGCCGCCGCATCGCTCGAACCGCCGCCGCAGCCGGAGATAGCGCTCCCGCCAATAGTCGAGCAGCGGTTCCAGCTCGGCTTCCCCACTCGCTCGGAACGCAGCGTCCGCCTCGTCACACGCCACCAGTCGCTGCGCGAAGAATTCGGCGAGCTCGGTGGCCAGGAGCGGATGCGCCAGCATATTGGCCAGCACCGGGGTGACGCCCAGAGTGATCGGGGCCGGTGTCCCCTCCGCGTCAAGCGCGTCGAGCGACTCGAGCAGCGGGAGATAGGTGTCCACCGCGGCTTCGCAGAGCCAGTCGCTCCCGTGCGGCCAGCGGCCGTGGTTGAGCACCCAGGGAAGGTGGCTGTGCAGCGTCAGCACGAAGTCCATGATCAGCTCAGCGCCAGGCGATAGACTTCGAGGTACCGTTCCACCGACCGCTCCCAGCTGAAATCCCGCGACATGGCGTGCTTTCGGAGCCTGGTCCACTCGGCGTTGTTGGCGTAGCAGTCCAGGCCGCGAAGCGCCGCGCCCAGCAGCGCATCGGCGTGATAGGGCTCGAACACGAACCCGGTGACCCCGTCGTCCACGGTGTCCGCCAGCCCACCGACCCGCCGGACCACCGGGATCGCGCCGTAGCGCTGGGAGCGCATCTGGGTGAGCCCGCAGGGCTCGTACTGGCAGGGCATGAGCAGGAAGTCGGCCCCGGCCATGAGAAGATGTTCCAGCTGGTCGGTGAAATTCGTGTTCACCGCGATCCGGTCGGGGTGGCGCGCGGCCAGCGCCGCGAGCGCCTGTTCGAACCGCTCCTCCCCGTGGCCGATGAAGACAAACTGGGCCCGGAGCGAGAGCACCGCCGAGTTCTCGATCATCAGGGCGATACCCTTCTGGGTCACCAGCCGAGCCGCCATCGCGAAGAGCGGCAGCCGCTCGTCCTGGGTGAGGCCGAAGCGCCGTTGGACTTCGCGCTTGCAGACGGCCTTGAGCTCCGGGCGGCTGATCGAGAAGGGAGCCGGGATCAGCGGGTCCGCCTCCGGATCCCAGGCCTGCTGGTCGATGCCGTTCAGGATGCCGCTGAATCGCGGCCCAAGGGAGTCGAACACCTCCTGGAGCCCGAACCCTCCAGAGGGAGTCCGGAGCTCCCGGGCATGATTGGGGCTCACCGTCACCACCCGATCGGCAAAGCCCAGCCCTCCCTTGAGGAAATTCACCTTGCCGTACCACTCGAGCTGGCGCCAGTTGAAGAGCTCCCACGGCAGGCCAAGCTCGGGCATGATCGCCGGCGGATAGTGACCCTGATATCCGGCGTTGTGGACCGAAAGCACCGTGCGAACGGCGTCGTAGA
>JAYUAL010000238.1:0-4547 GCA_043741355.1 Gemmatimonadales bacterium
ATCCTGGGCGCGACCCTCTGGCTCGCCGCCGGCCCCGCGCGAGCTCAGATCTCGGCCGACCCGGAAGCGTACACCGGGGTCGAGATGCGGACCCTGCGCTTCGACCGGCTGCTTGGAGTACAGCGCCTGTCCCAGACCGTGGTACCGGTCGGCGTGATCCTCCCGCTGGGACGTTTTACCCTCGACCTGGGGTCTTCGTGGGTCCATAGCAGCATGGTGCGCGCGGACGGCTCCGTGCTGTCGGTGGACGCCTTCACCGACAGTCAGATTCGGGGCAGCTACGTGTTCGGACACGACGCCGTCGTGGCCACCATGCTGCTGAACCTGCCGACCGGGCTCGAAAAGGCGTCGGCGAAGGATTACACAGTCATCGGAGCGATCTCGCCCAGCCTGCTGGGCTTTCCGGTAGGGGCTTACGCCAGCGGATTCTCCGTCACCAGCGGCCTCGCCGCCTCGGTGCCGGCGGGCAACTGGAGCCTGGGCCTGGCGGGGAGCGTCCGGATGAGCCGCAGTTTCACGCCGTATGCCGATGCACTCGGTCCAATCACCTACAAGCCTGGGGTCGAGGGACGGCTCCGGGGAGCGCTCGACGGGCTGGTCGGCTCATCCAGACTGGCGATGGGATTCACCTATAGCACGTTCGGCGACGATCACTTTGGAACGACCACGGCCGCCCGGGGAGCGTACCGTCCCGGCCCGCGATGGCTCGCCGAGGCCATGCTGATTTCGCCCATCGGAGGCAGCACGCTCACGCTCTCCGTCTGGAATTTTCGCCGGACGGCCGGCGATACGACCGGGTTCTCGGCGCGGAACCGGGAGAGCCTGGCCGCGGGAGAGCTCTCCCTCTCGATCCCCCTCTCACGCTCGGTCTCGTTCGAGCCTGCTCTATCGGGCCGCGCGTCAAAGCCTGAGACAGGACGGGGCCGCATGCTCGGCGCCGGCGCCGGCTTCCGTTTTCAGTTGGGCGGGTCAGTGGCCTTTCTGTCCACCGCACGGTACGACACTGGCTGGATCGAGGACGCCGCAGCCAGGCGGAGCGATCTGCACGGAGGATATGTTTCGGGTTTGTTTCGGGTATCATTCTAGCAACTACTACTGCGCTCCCACCAGTTTCTTGACGCGCTCCCCGCCAGTTTATACGTTGCGCCAGCCAATTCGGGCAACGGTCAGAGGCAACGGTGGCGACGGAACTTGGCGGGACACAGATTACCTCGCTTATGGAGGTGCTGCCGGGAATCGCTCAGGTTCTCCGCAGCCCCGTAGCGGACGCTATCGTCAATCTCATTCGCGCGGCCTGCCGGGTCCGGGAATTCGATTTGGCGGACGCGGACGAAATGCTCAACTATGCTGTCCGTCGAAATCTGATGGCGGCTGAGGAACGGGAGCGGGTACTGGCGGAGGCGCGAGCCTTCGTGCAGAAGCGGGCTGAACGCGCCGCGGAGCGCGAAAAGCCCAAGAAGCCGGTGATAGTGGCCAAGCCGAGGCTGAAAGCCAAGCCGGCGGCGGTCAAGCCGGCCAAGCCGGTCCACCACATCGCACATCACGCCAAGGCGAAGCCGGCCGCCAAGGCCATGATGGCGGCCAAGCCTCACGCCAAGCCGGTCAAGAAAAAGAAATAGCCCCGCGCAGCGGGGCCATTTTGTAACCGATGCCGGACGGTCAGTCCGGCTTTTGCTTTTTCGGCACGGGTGCCTTCTGGAGTGAGGGCGGGGGACCGAGCGCATCGAGCAGCGGTCCGTCGGTGAGTGTGACCGCGGTTTCCAGTATCCCTCCTCCCTTACGCTGGATCAGGCGGAGCATTTGGCCCTGCCTGATCCACTGCCAGGTTTCCGATACCGGGTACTCCGTCCTGTGGTTCGGGGTGCCGAAGTCCTGAGTGAGGGCCCGGGCCCAGTCGCGGACGTCACTCTCCTTGACGTTCGCCGTGAGCACCACCACTGCAGCGGTGTCCCGCACCGACGAGATCAGGAGCCTGAACGGGGGAATCACCTTGGGGAACGGCATGACCCCGGTACACTCCCGAAGCCGTGGGTCCGTTGTGTTCTTGCAGGTGAGCGACCCCCCGGCCGAAGCGGCCAGCGCGCGCGCTTCGTTCATCGGCATGTGGGCCCGAAAACCGACGAAGCTGAGCGGCGGGAGCCTCTGGATGGCGACGGCGATGAGCTGGTGGAGGGAGAGCGGGGGCGGTGCGAAGAACGCCATAGTGCGGGAAGCTAGCAACGAAGACCGCCGGCGCGGTAGGGCGAAGCCCCCCGTGCCGGCGGTCGGTCCGGCGAAGGCCGGATTGCCGGTCAGGCTTTCTTTACGTTCGAGGCCTGGAGCCCTTTGGGTCCGTCGACGACCTCAAATTCCACCGCATCACCCTCGGCCAGAGACCGGAAGCCGTCCGCCATGATGGCGGTATGATGGACGAAGACATCCTTGCCGCCGTCCTGGGCGATGAACCCGAACCCCTTCGCGTCGTTGAACCACTTTACGGTACCCTTCGCCATTGCCACGACCTCATGTGCTGGGAGCCTCTCGGCTCGGGGGAAACCGGCACGGCGGGTGACGATGGGTGCCACCGCACCGGCCAAGACTCATCACAAGTTCCTCCGACTTTGGGATTTGTCAATATCCAATCTGGACCTTAAGCTTCGCTTCATGACCACCCCTGGAACGCTCACCGTTCGAACCTTCCTCGATCGCACCGAGGGGCTGGCGCACCTGATTCTGCGCGCCGACCAGGCTCCGCGGCTGCTCGCGTTCGACGATGTGGCCGGCTGTCCAGTGGAAACCGCACTCGCGGCGCTCGAATGGACCGCTGCGGTCGGCCTCCTCCCCGACGACGATCTGCTTCACGCCGCCCGGCTCACCAGCGAGACCGCGGCGGCGGTCGTGGAGCGGAAACTGGCCGACGGGGGCAGGCAGTTCGTGTACCTGGGTCCTCGCCTCGATGCACCGGCGATGGATGTCTTCGAGGGACGGGTGCTCTTCGACGAACCGGGGGTCAAGGCGGTCGAGTTCTCTCAGCGAGCGCACGCGCTGGCGCATTTCCTCCGCGCTACTTCCGGCAGCGGCGCCCTGATGGCGCTGCTGGGGCGCCGCGCGCCGGAGATCCGGCACCTGCGCCGCTGGTTCCGTCCCATCGTCCAGGCGCTGGGGACGGAGCACCTGTTGATCGGCGGCTGGTTCGCCGCGAGTTCCGCAGGTGCATTGTTCGGCGGCACGGAGGTGGAACCGACCTATCGGTATATTGAGGTTGGGATGGAGTCGTAGCCAATGTGCGGATGTTGATCCACATTTCCACAGCGTGTGTGCGGACTTCACTGGCGCCTGAAACTACACGACTTGGCAGTCCACAAAGCGCCCATCGAACGCAACGTAACCCGAAGAAAATCAGGCACTTGCGCGGTTTTTCGAGCTCCCTATCTTGGGTGTGCGCCGGTTGAGAAGGCTTCTCTCAGAAGCTTTTGGAGAACGGCGACAGTTCGGGCGGTTCGGCAGGGGAGATGACTTGGGCGCTCGCTCGTTCAAGGCATCGATGAACCTGGTGATCACCCGGCCCGAACCGGTAGAGCCAGTCGCGTGTTCTACCCGCTCCGACGTAGCGCCTCGGAGCGCAGTGCGAAGGGTCAGTCCGCGACCCGATCCGACTCGCAGCGCTGGCGTGAACGAACCAGGTGGGATGGCCATCCGGCCTGGGAATCAACACTGGAGCCTTCCATCGCCCTACCGATAGGCGCAGCAGCCAACGGTGGCGGGGAAGAGAAGAACGGCGGCGAGAGCTCCGACTCCAGCCGGTTTGCGCATGGGACGGCCGTGACGGCGAAAGCTGTGCGGCCGTTCCTGTTTACGCCCCCCAGTCGCTCCTGCCCCGGTAGACCCGCCGACGGTCCACTTGCCAGATCCCCGAGGCGCTCACCTGGGCGCCGTGGAGTTCCCTAATGTTAAGACCGTGTGCGGATGGTCTCCCGTGCGCGTCTCCACTTCCAGCACGAGGAATGGGTCTTGGACACGGTCACCTGGAATGAGTCGGGAGCGGTCTGGGAGACCTGTCATTGCCGAGGGGCGGTTACCGGTAGAGATCGGCTCGTCGGCAAGCATATATCGCATATATCAGGTATATCAGGGAAATACGGAGGACACCCATGATCGACAACGGAAATAGGCCCGTACTGGTGGTAAGCAACAATCCTTCCCGGGCCGAGCGCGTGGCCGAGTGCCTGCGGAAGGAGGGCGGAAGAACCACGATCGAGACCCGGGGCGCCGACGCGGCAGCCCTGATCGGTGAAGGAGGGGATGCCGCCGCTGGCCTCCTGGTACTTGACCTCTCACTGCCCGAGTTGGACCGGCAGCGGCTGCGGGAGGCAATGGGGGAGAGCACCGCTCCGCCCGAGCCGCTCGAAGCGGTCGAGCGGCGACAGATTGCCGCGATGCTACACTACACCGCAGGCAACCGCCGGAAGGCGGCCCAAATGCTGGGGCTGGCTCGTTCCACGCTTCTCGCGAAAATCCGTCGTTACGAGCTCGAAACTCCGGTTGATGTCGCGGTCTGAGGTACGCCT
>JAYUAL010000239.1:0-1836 GCA_043741355.1 Gemmatimonadales bacterium
ATTCGTAGACCGCGACCTCGACACCCATCGCGGATCGCGGTTCGCCAGAAATGTAGTGAGCTTGTCACTCCAGCGGTGCGTGCCGCCCCCGCGCCGTCACCGGTTCGATTCCCCAAACCGCGCCGCCTACGACGATCACCGCGTGATCGAAGTTGTTGACTGTGGGGCAGACGTGGCTGGGCAGGAGCCAGACCAGCTCGCCGCGCGCCGGCAACCGGCCGCCCTTCGCCACGTCGACCGGCAGGTGCTCTTCGTTGGGTTGCCGGGGCAGGAACTCGGGGTGGCCGAGCACCTCGCAGGTGGGAACCCCGGCATCGGCCGACACCGCCTTGTGGCCGGCGTCGGCGCAGAAGCGCGAGGGCCCGGGATGGCTCACCACCCGGCTCAGCACCAGGGCCGCGGGCCGGTAACCCGCATTGGCGGGTAGCTGGGTCAGGCTCTTCCGGTCGTTGTACACCACCGTACCGGGTGAATTTCGGTGGATCAACCCCGCCTCGGCGAACCGGCTGTAGCCGAGGGCGTGGGGGAAGGCCGGGGTCCCGGCGGTAATGACCTCGGGCGTGTTGATCCCATCGGCCCGGAGGCGTTTCACCAGATCCAGCAAACGGTCGTATCCCGCATGCACCCGCCGTTCCGCCTCATGGGCCGCGAAGGCATTGGCGTGGCCGTCGTAGAAATGCAAGCCGGCGTAGCGAAGGCGCGCCGCGCCGATTCCCGTCGCGAGTGCCCGGATCTCGCTGTAGCCGTCGAGCAGCATCCCGGTGCGGTCCATTCCGGAATTGAGATCGATGAACGCGCCGACCGGAGAACCCCGCCAGGGCGCCAGCATCGCCATGTCCTCCACCAACACCGAGACCTTCGCGGCGGGATAGGCGCGGGCGATGCGGCGTACCATGTCGGCTTGCGGCTCGGTGACCGGGTAGGCCAGCAGCACGTCGGAAAACCCCACCTTGCACGCGGTGTCCAGCTCCAGGGTGGTGGAGCATTTGGCCTGCCGGACCCCGCGCTCCAGCAGACAGCGCATGACCAGGGCCAGTTTGGCCGTCTTGAGGTGAGGGCGCCACCGGTCGGGCTGGTCGCCCAGCAGGCGAAGCGTGGCGTCGATGTTGTCGTTCACTGCATCCAGGTCGATCACCAGCGCGGGAGTGCGGATGGCCTCCACTCCCGTCACATGCGGCGCGGTCAGCCCCATCGTTCGACGGCCTCGACCCAGGCGGACAGAAACGCGTTGGCCTGGAAGCCATCCAGGGCGCGGTGATCGATCGTGAGGGAGACATATATCATCGGCCGGGCCGCAAAGCCCCCGGAGCCATCCGGCTTGACCCGCTGCTCCAGCTTGCCCACGCCGAGAATGCCGGATTGGGGCTGGTTGATGATGATCGGCGCGGCGAGCAGTGAGCCGCTCACACCGTGATTGGAGATGGTGAACGTGCCGCCCTGGACTTCCCGCGGTTCGAGTTTCCCCGCCCGCGCCCGGGCGGTGAGGTCGGCCAGGCGCTTCGCGGTGTCCCCGAGGTCGAGATTCTGCGCGTCGTGCAGTACCGGAACGATCAGCCCGCCCGATTCGAGCGCCGTGGCGATGCCGATGTTGCAGCTTGCGAAGAGCTCGAGGCCCTGGTCGTGCCAGCGGCTGTTGACCTCGGGCACCTTTTGCAGAGCGGTTACGGTGGCCCGAACGAAGTAGGCAGTGAGGGTGTACTGCTTTCTGCGCGCCTCGCGGTGCGCCAGCACGCGAGAGAGATCGGCCTCGAAGACCGCGGTGACGTGCGGCGCGGCCGCGACGCTCCGGACCATGTGGTCGGCGATGCTCTTGCGCATCGGCGAGTGGGGGACCAA